>JALUNK010000093.1 GCA_027055255.1 Ghiorsea sp. | reverse complement strand
TACATATTCCTGAAGGAGACTTCTTTAGTGCCCCACTCATGGTATCTATTCCCTTACAGTATTTGGCTTATAATGTAGCAAAAGCTAAGGGTACAGATGTTGACCAACCACGAAACCTTGCCAAATCGGTCACTGTAGAGTGATATAAGCTTTATGAAAGTACTCTTACCCCTCCTTCTTCTTGCTGGACTCGTTGCTGGTACACTATACTTCATGAACCCTGAGTCCAATCAAACACAGTCAGATATTGATATGTTAGAGTTCGGACATTTCGCCTTTCAGCAGCAGCGTTATGATGATGCATTCCAATGGTACACCAAGGCATCTTTACAAGGAGAAAAAGAAGCGCAATATCAACTGTCTCAGATGTACAGTAAAGCTCAAGGTGTAGAACAGAGCGACATTCTAGCCTTGAGCTGGATGCAAAAAGCTGCTTCTAGGGGTTTTTCTAAAGCGGAATTTGGTTATGCCAATATGCTTTCTTTTGGCAAAGGTTTGGATAAGCCTTATCCTGAAAAAGCTTTAGTATGGTATGAAAAAGCTGCCAAACATGGGCACCCTAAAGCCATGCTTAAACTGGCAAAGTTACTAACTGAAAATAACATTTACCAAGCCTTAGACTGGGCGATTAAAGCGGAAACCTTTCCTGTCACCAAGCACGATGCCGCTAAACTTCGTAAAAAAATACTTTCGGCCATAACAAACAAAGCCAATCAGGGAGATCAACAGGCACAATATGAAATAGCGCTGGTGTATCAAAGTGGGCAGGGTGCCCAACAAGATAAACCCAAAGCATTGTATTGGCTTCGCAAAGCCGCAAGCAAGGGTTATACCCAAGCACAATATGCTTTAGGTCAAATATTGTCAGAAAAATCATCTTCATGGAAAGAAAGCCTGCGTTGGCTAGTGCTCGCAGCCCAAAAAGGGCATCATCAAGCAGGTTACACTTTAGCCGCATTGATGGCGCAGCAATCCTCACTCAAACATGAAAAAGAAGCATGGCGCTGGCTGTATCACGGTATGCGCAATGCTGATCCAAAAAGCTTATATAATCTGGCAGTGATTCTTAGGACAGGCAAGCTTGGCTTAGCTAAAACTGAAAAACATACGCTTGAGTGGTTAACAACTGCTGCCAATCAAAATATTACACCTGCACAAAATGATGCTGGCGTTACTTATATCTTACAAAACAAAGAACCAAAAACAAGTTTAAAGTGGTTAAACCAAGCTGCCAACACCAATGATGTGTTCGCCCAGTTTAACCTTGGTTTATTGTTTGCTCGTGGTGAAGGTTTTGCACCTAGCGATGAAAAAGCATTGTACTGGTGGAAGCTTGCTGAACAAAATGGAAGCACCAAATCTCCCATGATGCTAGGCCTTTTTTATCATATTGGACGGGGCACGGGCCGCAGTGAAAAAGATGCTATCGGGTGGTATGAAAAAGCTATTCAACTTGGTGAAGTTGATGCTCTATACAACCTAGCCATGATTTATTACCAAGGGCGCGGCGTTGACCAAGACCTTAAAAAAACAGCTTATTACTTGCAAACTCTTGCAAACAAGGGCGATACCCAAGCGCAAAACCTTTATGGTTCTTTGTTTTTAGATGGTAAGGGCGTGAAATACTCACCCAAAACAGCTTTAACTTGGTTTAATCGTGCTGCAAAACTTGGCAACATCCATGCAATGTTTAATCTTGCCACGCAATATCGAAGCGGCACTGGTGTCGTACAGGACGATAAAAAGGCAATGTTCTGGTATAAGAAAGCTGCTGAAAAAGAATTTGCACCTGCACAAAATGCGTTGGGTTACCTTTACGCAGAAGGCCGCGGCACTAAAAAGGACTTGGATAAAGCCGAAGAATGGTTTTATAGAGCCCGTGAAAATGGGTTAAGGCTTGCTGCGAAAAACCTTGATGTTTTAAAACATCAAGGTTCTTTTTCTTTGGTCACCTTACAAGTGAATACTGATATCCGAAGTAGCGTATTAACAAACAAACAGATTGATTTAAGTCAATGGTTGGAAGTGCACAATACACCTGTTTTATAATCGTCTAATTCTCAAAAAAATAACCTAGCAAACAACTCCCTAATTTTATTTTCTTATTGCATCCTAAGCATTATTGGTGAGGATGGCTGGCTTTGTATCAACATCATCCATTCACCTTGAGGAACCCATGCCAGCAGACATCACACAAGCTTTTATCGAAGATAATTTAGACAGTGTATATTTAGAAAAAGGTCGTGATTATTTTAAGAGCGGGCATGTAGAAGAGCTTTATTTTAACGCTGAAAAACACAGTATAACTGCTCAGGTCATGGGGTCATCTGCCAAGCCCCACCATGTTTCAATCAGTTATGATGCACATGACATTGACGGTGATTGTGATTGCCCCCTTCAATTTAACTGTGAGCATGTTGCCGCAGCTTTGTATGCAGTGCTTGCTGAAACATCCACGCTACCTCGTAAAAAACGCAAGAAAAAAGAAGAGGCCGTTCCCTTTCATAGCTGGCTCGGTGTTGCAGGGCAAAGTGCGCCGTCTACGATGGCGCGCAATGACTATCCAAGTGATGTTAGACAACGTTTATTATATATCATTCGTCCAGATAGGAAGCAACGCCTTCGTGTTTATTTTGAATCCATTCGACTACTCAAAGATGGCAGTTATGGTAAAGCAACGCCTTATAGCTGCAAAAGTATTTTAAACCGTAATGTGCCTCGCTACATCCTATCCGTAGATGAGCGTATTTTGCGTGATGCTGCTGCAGGTTTATCCACGGGTGAAGATGCTTTTTTACTGCGAAGCATTGCTGGACAAGAGATGTTAGAGCGCGTGATCAAAACTGGGCGCTGCCATTGGTGGGATAAAGATCGTGATGCACTTAAGATGGATGAGCCTCGACCTGCCGAATGGTTTTGGGATATGGATGCACAAGGCGTGCAAACACTCAGTCTTTCTACCAAACCAGAGGCTATGATTATTCAAGTCTCCCCACCTTATTATTTAGACATTAGCAATAACAGTTGCGGCAAAATCGACCAGCCTTGTACCTTGGAAGAAACACGTGATTTATTAAATACGCTCCCCTTAAAACCTGAAGACATTACAGGTAATAATGATATTTTATTACCCAATCTGCCCTCCTTTATTCCCCAACCCGAACAACTGGAGCTGCAAAAGGAAACTGTTAAACCAACCATTATACTTAACTTTGACTCCATCCCGATTCACTCTCCACTTTATGGCACACACTTTGATGGTTTGGATGTTTGGTTTGAATACAATGAGGAACGAACCAAATATGGAACCACTGATGAACCTGTACGCATTAAAAAAGGAAACCAGCTCATAGAGTATGCACGAGACCTTGAAACTGAAAATGCAGCTATGCTTGAGCTGCTTGCACACGGTATTTCTGAAACACCAAAGGCCATGGCAATTAAGCTAAAGAAATCCGGTGTATTACCCAAATACACCCTGCATAATCAAGATTGGATTACTTTTATGGCTGAGGTGATTCCCACCTTAAAAGCAAGTGGTTTTGAAATCGAAATGAGCAGTGATTTCCGCTACAATTTACTCACTGCCGAATCATGGAACTTGGGTGTAGAGGGCGAAGGCTTAATTGGACAAGCTGACTTCACTGCAACACTTGCAGGTGGCGAATCTATCGACTTAATTGATGCAATCGCGGCATGGATTAAAGAAAATCCAGAACGTTTATCCGATGAAATGCTCAACACCATAAAAACAATGGAGCATGTACCTTTACCATTGGTGGATGGACGAATGTTATCCATACCCGGTGATATGTTATTCAGTATCCTCAAACATATGATGGAGCTTTTTGCGACCACAGGCATTCGGGAAAAAGAAATATCTGGCATCCAAATGCTTGCCATCCAAAAAGACTTGGAATCTCATGAAAAAGTCAAAATCAAAGATGATAAAAAATGGCTAGAGCTGGTACACCAACTGGTCGACACAGGAAAAATCAGTGCGGTTGAAGTACCCAAAGGATTACAAGCAGAACTTCGTGATTACCAACGCGATGGATTAAATTGGTTGCAAATGATGATGCGCACAGGTGTGCATGGCATTCTTGCCGATGATATGGGTTTGGGTAAAACCGTGCAAACGCTAGCCTGCATATTAAAAGAAAAGGAAGAAGGTCGCTTAAAACACCCTGCTTTGGTGATTGCGCCTACCAGCTTAATGCATAACTGGCGTATGGAATCACAAAAGTTTACCCCTGACTTAAAAGTATTGGTCTTGCATGGTGCCCACCGCTCACGTTATTTTGATGATATTGCCCAATACGACTTGGTGCTGACCACATATCCTTTGCTGCCACGTGATGCAGGTTTCCTTATTGATGAGCCTTACCACATGCTTATTTTGGATGAAGCACAAAACATCAAAAACCCACGTGCCAAGGCATCACAATTGGTTCGCGAATTTAATGCGCGTCACCGCATTTGCTTAACAGGCACACCCATTGAAAATCATTTGGGTGAACTTTGGGCGCAGTTTGATTTCTTGATGCCTGGTTACTTATACGACCAAAAGAATTTTACCAACTTGTTTCGCAAACCCATTGAACAAGATGGTAGTGAATCGCGTCAAGATGCATTAAATATCCGCGTTCGCCCTTTCTTATTACGCCGTATGAAAGAAGATGTGGCAAAAGAACTACCAGCCAAAAGTAATATTGTGCGCAGCGTTGAGCTTGAAGGTGGGCAACGCGCCTTGTATGAAAGCGTTCGCCTTGCTATGCAGAAGAAGGTTCGTGATTCTGTTGCGGCTATGGGTGTCGCCAAAAGTAAAATCATTGTGTTGGATGCCTTGATGAAAATGCGCCAAGTCTGTTGTGACCCCCGTTTGGTCAAGCAATTGGATACGGATGGTATTCCCTCTGCCAAAACAGATATGCTCAAAGAAATGTTGCCTGAAATGGTGGAAGAAGGTCGGAAAATTCTTATTTTTTCACAATTTGCTGAAATGCTTCGCTTGATTGAGGCTTTATGTACCGAGCTTGATTTACCCTTTGTAAAACTCACAGGGCAAACCAGAGACCGCATCACACCTGTTGAACTGTTTCAAGATGGTGATGTCCCAATCTTTCTCATTAGCCTCAAAGCAGGTGGTACAGGTTTGAACCTTACCGCCGCTGATACCGTCATTCACTTTGACCCATGGTGGAATCCAGCCGCAGAAGATCAAGCCACAGATAGGGCACATCGTATAGGGCAAGATAAACCTGTGTTTGTCTATAAACTAACAACCATCGGCACGGTTGAAGAAAAAATATTGGAGATGCAAGAGCGTAAACGCGCATTAGCCAACAGCATTCACGGTAGCGGCAGCCAAGGCAGTGCACTGTGGACAGAAACAGAGCTTCAATCCTTATTTGAACCGCTCGCAGCCGTAGAAGAAGAACAAACCACCAAGGCGACCTAACCCTTGACCCAGCCACCACTTTCCTATTTGATACCACATATATAGTCAAATCATATGAAACTTCCTTGTGTAGGTCTTTCATATGCAATATCAAGGAAATCAAGGGCGTATATAGGAGTGTAATACATGGACCATGCAATACACGTCTTACTTAAATTATAAGCAAAAAAGAGGTTTCTATGGCTCAAATTAGTATCCCTAAAGTTCTATCGTTTTTAAAAAATGAGCATGGATTACTCCTTTCAAAATTAGCACAAAAAAAGATATTTTTTGAGAATATAAGTAAGTCAATTGTTGTTGCAATGCCTTCTTCAAAAGTATATGAAAGAGGTAATGGTTGGGTTGACCTTACAAAAATACAAATAGAATTATTCAAAACATATTCTCATGGATATATAATTTTTCGTTTATCTAATTCTACCGTATATTATGTCGATATAAAAGCCTTGTTGCCCTTATTAACTCAAGATTCCATGCATGAAAATTCAAAAGAGGGTAAGCATTGGAAACTTGATATTTGGTCGAATAAAATTTCAGTTAGAAAAAGTGATAGTTTTTTATCAGTGAAGGAAAATGATTCAAGCTGTATCAGAAAGTACTTATAACCCGTCAAATCAAAAGGGATGCTCGCTTAGCTCTACCCTCATTTGGGTCGGTAGTATGATTCCATATCTGAACCTGATACACCTAACATGAAAAGCTTTGAGTCAGCCAAAGAGCTAAGTAAGTGGCTGCAAGCCAACCATGCCACTGAAAGCGAACTTTTGATTAAGATATTCAAAAAAGGTTCTAGGATTGCTAGCATCAACTGGAACGAAGTTGTAATTGAAGCGCTATGCTGGGGCTGGATTGACGGCATCAAAAAGTCACTTGATGACCAAGCCTACTTGCAACGGATTACGCCGAGAAAGGCTAGAAGCCAGTGGTCAAAACGGAATACAGAACATGTTGATCGCCTTATTATTGAGGGGCGCATGAAAGAATCTGGGCTTGTGCATGTTCGTGCGGCAAAAGAGGACGGTCGTTGGGAAAACGCTTATAGTGCTAGTGAAATGAAAGTTCCAACAGACTTTCTAGAAGCTCTGGAGAGCATACCGAAGGCGAAACAGTTTTATGAGACGCTAAGTAAATCCAGCCGCTTCACCATTGCTTATGGATTGGAATCTGCAAAGAAGCCTGAAACCAGAGAACGGCGATTCAAGGCATTTATGGATAAACTCATCCGCAACGAAAAGTGATTCTTCTCTGCTAAAACGGGCTTAAAAAGCTAAGTCGTTTAACGCTACTTTGGATATGTATAAAAAACGTATGATGTGGAATAGTCTGAAAATTCAAAATAGACTTTCTTCTCACGCTTATCTGCTACCATATTCAAGTTTTCATCCAAAATTCCATAACCAAAACGATATGGGCGCGGTGTATCATCTGTAGTTGAAACGGCTGTACTCAACTTATCAATTTCTAAGAAGCGTTTCACCAGTTTATTACCTGCATACACTTCCAACACACCATTTACACCTGTCCAGTTTTGAATAGAGCGACCAATCTTATTTTGAGTTTCTTGTGTACAGCCTACTAAAGCCAACAACATCGCACCAACCATCAAATATTTAAGCATTGCCTTTCTCCTTGGCTTCTCGAATCACCGCAGCACGTTTTTCCACTTCTTCAACCAAACTGTCAACCATACTATTGGAACGTACTTTACCAAATTTTTCGCCATCATGATAAAAAGTATGCACTGGATAACCACCCGTAATACCCAAATCAACCTCTTTGGCTTCACCTGGTCCATTCACCACACAACCAATCACAGCAACATCCACACTCTCTTGAATATGAGCCAAACGCTCTTCAAGCAATTGTACTGTTTCAATCACATTAAACTTTTGTCTCGCACATGATGGGCAAGCAATCAGGTTCACACCCCTATGCCTTAAACCAAGACTTTTAAGAATTTCAAAACCGACTTTGATTTCTTCTTTGGGCTCTGCTGCTAGTGAAACACGAATAGTATCACCAATACCATCAGCCAATATTAAACCAAGCCCTACCGAAGATTTTACAGTGCCACCAAACAAGCTTCCTGATTCCGTGATACCCAAATGAAAAGGGTAGTCCACTTTATCAGCAAGCTTGCGATAAGCCGCCACTGTCATTGGAATATTACTGGCTTTAAGCGAGACTTTGATATCGTTAAAATTCATGTCTTCAAGAATACGAATATGACCCAACGCTGATTCCACCATGGCATCCGCACATGGCTCACCATATTTTTCATTCACTTCTTTTTCTAAAGAGCCTGCATTCACACCAATACGGATAGATACACCACGCTCTTGTGCTGCTTTGACTACTCTTTCCACCCTATCACGACTGCCAATATTGCCAGGATTCAGCCTAAGCCCATGCACACCCGCATCAAGCGCAAGCAATGCCATTTTATAGCTAAAATGAATATCTGCGATAATAGGCAAGTTTGTTTGCGCCAAGATTTCAGGCATGGCTGCTGCAGATTCTGCATCAGGCACGGAAATACGCACAATATCAGCACCAGCATCTTCTAGGGAAGACACTTGGGCAACTGTGGCATCTATATCTGTGGTCAACGTATTCGTCATCGACTGTACTGCAATCGGTGCATCACCGCCCACAGGCACATCACCCACCATAATTTGCCGCGTTTTGCGGCGTGGCATTACAATTGAATCACGCATCTTATTGTTTTCCCTCTATTTTTAATGCACCCAAACGCTCTTGAATTTGTTTACCCCTGCGCAAACTATCCATATAAGTCTGCTCATTGGGTTTCAAGTCCACAGCCCGCTGCCAAAACTTAACTGCAGCATCTATTTTTTCACTACGAAAGGCTAAGTTACCTTTTTGATATGAATCTTCTGCCAACTCAGCAATTTTCCCATCAATTTTTTCCAATAGTTTATCAGCTTCTTGATTACCTTGTTTGCGCAAGCTTAATGCTTCAAGCTTGGCTTCTACCCATTTTCCTTGTGTCATTAAACCTTTCACATGTGTTGTATCAAGTGGTGTTTTAGCAGCTTTCGTAACTTTAGCTTTGCTTACAGAACCTTCGTCTTTTGGTAGCCTAAAGCCACGTGGAACCGCTGTTTTCATCGCATTTTTCAAATCTTGTGCTTTTTTATCTCCTGGAGAAAGCCTTAAATATGCATCTGCATATAACCATGCAAGTTCAGGCACATCTTTTTTTTCGTATGTTTGTGCGCGTGACCAAGTCTGCGCAGAATGTAGGTCAAAACCTTTGATAATATCCATTCTTACCAAGGAGAATACTTCATCATCCCCATATAGACCCATGGGTGGAACATAACTTTCCTTCCAATTTTTCCATGTCTCATCTTCTATTTTTTGTTTATCATACAAATCATCAAAACGAACTTGCCTTACCTTCAGGTTGACTCTTCTTTGATAGCTCTTCAGTGCCTCAGGTTGCTGAGAGAGTTCAGCAGCCATACGGTATGCCTCTTCTGCTTTTGCCCAATTCTTTTTCTTTTCTTCGGACTTTCCTTTTTGCGCATAATAACGAAGTAGTTTTAATCGCGCAGGTTCCAACTCTTGCTTAAGAAATTTTTGTGCCTTTTTATAATCTTCATCATCTTGACTGATGGTTAACAACCGCTCTCTAGGCTCCATAATAAGCCCTTGGTGAAAAGACGTTTGCGCTGTATCATAAGCACTCACTAGCCCCAATGACACACGGAAATCATCACCTCTTTTTCCAGCACATGCACTCACAAGTAGCGCAAGGCAAAGGTATATGACCGATTTCATCATCAAGATATATCTCCAATCATCATTCTAGCATCTGTTGGTAACGTCATATCAAATGCCATGGCAACAGCATAACTAATATCTTTTCTTAAATCTTCATTGGTAACTTTAACGACACCACATTGTAAAGGCTCACTCACACCTTTTACTTCTATTTCACCCATATCTTGGAATGAAAAGCCATCTCCAAGAGTCTCAAAACTCAATTTAGGCAATACAACTTCATCAGCCCCACCTAGTCCACCCATGCGTGAAGCAACATTCACTGCATCACCAATCACCGTATATTCTAAACGTTCTGCCGCGCCAATATTACCCACGATCACATCGCCACGATTTAAGCCCATGCGAAAAGAAACCTTCTCTCCATCTTTACGCAACACACCCAAACGACGACATGCAACAGTCATCGCAATACCTGCTAGAACAGCATTTCGTGTATGTTTCACATTCTCCTTAGGATGGTTAAATACCGCCATAACAGCATCACCGATATATTTATCCACATGACCACCGTAATAATCAATAATTCTGTGAAATACCTCAAAGTATTGATTCAATACATCAACCACTTCTTCTGTTTCCGTTAATTCTGAAAAGGCAGTAAAGCTAACCATGTCCGCAAATAAAACAGTAACTTCTTGCTTGCGGTTAAGCAATGAGCCAGATTTTTCTCCATCAAACACATCTGAAACCAATTCTGGATTAAGGTAGCGTCCCAAAACTTCCCGCATTTCTTCTTTATGCTGTAACTCATCAATCATCCGGTTAAATTGGCTTGCAGCATCTGTAAATTCATCATTGCCACGCACTTTCAAACGGTGTTGATAATCACCTTCTGCAACATATTTAGCGGCATCTGCCAATTCTTCTAATGGTTTACTCATTCTTCCAGCTAACCAATATACCAATAAACTTGCCAGTACAATTACGAAAAGAGCTGCTAAAAGCATACGCTGAAGAAGTTGGCCAGCTAAAGATTCCCA
>JALUNK010000092.1 GCA_027055255.1 Ghiorsea sp. | reverse complement strand
GTGATCAAGCAGACAAAGGTATTCGTGGTCATGTTGAAGATGGTGCTGTGCAAACAGCTTGCCAACAAAGTTGCCCAACCGATGCTATTGTATTTGGTAACCTTAAAGACGAAGAAAGTAAGGTTAAGCATTCATGGGAATCACATAAAGTGGAATTAAACAGGCACGAACAATTCCTTACTGAAGGTGAGCGTGGTTACCGTGTGTTTGAAGAGCTAAATGTTGAACCAAGTGTGATGTATTTGGATCGTGTTCGCGATACAAACGCATAACTAAACTCTGTTGTTCTGATGCACTTTGCATCGCAAAAGTTTTGAAGAGGGGAAGCTCCAAATGAGTGATTACAAAATGAAAGATATAGAATGGGCTAAGATTAATGAAGATGTCTTAGCTAGTCTGGAATCGCCAAGAAAGGCATTTTGGATTGTTTTAGCTGTTTGTTTTGCGTTAGTATTATGCGGCGCAGCGGCTGAAATATACCAATACAATACAGGTCTTGGTGTGGCCTTAATGAATAATCCACATTACTGGCAGACTTATATCTCGAACTTCGTGTTCTGGATTGGTATGAGTCACTCAGGTACGTTGTTGTCAGCAATTCTTTTGCTAACCCATGCCGATTGGCGTAAGCCGATTTATCGTTTTGCTGAAGCCATGACCTTCTTCTCCATTGCCACAGCTGCCATTTTCCCAATTATTCATATTGGACGTGTTTGGGATATGTATTGGGTACTTCCGTATCCTAACCAACATGCAATTTGGCCGAACTTCCGTTCACCATTGCTATGGGATGCCTTTGCGATTACTACATATGCAACATCATCAGCTCTATTCCTATATATTGGTATGATTCCTGATTTGGCGATTTGTCGTGATAAGGCAAAAGGCTGGCGCAAAAAGCTTTATACAGCCATGTCATTGGGTTGGATGGGTAGAGCTACGGAGTGGGTTGCATTCCAAAAGACTTACGTGTTGATGGCATGTTTCTTAGTTCCGTTAGCAGTATCAGTTCACTCCATCGTGGCATCTGACTTTGCCATGTCGATGATGCCAGGTTGGCATGTAACATCATTCCCACCCTATTTCGTGGCTGGCGCATTGTATTCAGGTTGTGCTGCGATTATCACTCTGTTTGTATTGCTTCGTTACTTGTTTAAATTTGAAGCATATATGACACCTGAAATCATGGATAAAACAGCGCGTTTAACATTTGCGATCGCTATGGCTTGGAACTTCTTGAACTTATCTGAGTATGCATCGATTTGGTACTCACACGATATGTTTGAGCATGAAATGTTGATTGATAAGTTTACAGGACCTTATGCGGGTGTTGTTTGGACCATGTTATTCTGTGCAACGATTGTACCATTTGCTATGGCTTGGAAAAAAGTTCGTGTAAATATGTGGGCAATGTTTGTTATTTCACTGTTAATTCAATTGGGTATGTGGTTGGAGCGCTTCCAAATCGTAAGCCCACCGCTTGCATCCAACCATGAACCTTGGACACAAGTTGCTGTTTGGCCTGGTTTAGTGCAAATGACAATCACAGCAGCTAGTTTTGGTTGGTTTACCATGTTGTTCCTTATCTTCTGTAAAGTGTTCCCATCTGTGTCTATGTATGAAGTGAAAGAAATGGTTTATCACCGTAATAAACACGGTAAACAAAAACTTCAAGACCTTGATAAAATTAAAGATGATATGATTAAAACAGAGGAGGGTTTGTCATGAGAAGAATAAGAAAAAAACACTTCCTCTTTGCAACCTATGATGATTTTGAGAAAGCGAAAGAAGTTGTTGGTGAATTAAATGCTTTAGATGACAAAGAAGATATTATTGATAATATTGAGTTGTATTCACCGATTGAGCATCCTGAAGTAAACGAAATGTTAGGTGAATTTCATCAACCTATTCAACGTTTCTCATTTTTTGGTGGTATTACTGGAACCATCTTAGGCTTTATTTTTGCCGCAGGTGTAGGCCAAGCGATGTTTACTGTACAGCCTCAAGGTGGTAAATCAGTCATTACCATTCCACCTGATATCGTGATTGCATATGAAATGACTATCCTACTTGGTGTGTTAAGTACGATTGCAGGCTTCTTGATTTATGCAGGCCTTCCAAGACGTGTTAAGTCTTATTATGACCATGAGGTCGGCGTTGATCAAATTGGTGTTGAAGTTGAAACACATCCTGATAATAATGAAAAAGTTCGTACCACCCTTGAAGGGTGTGGTGCAGTGGAAGTACGGGAGCTGACACAATGAAGAAGTTTTTGTTAGTTATATGCATGTTATCTGTTCCTGCAACGGCATTAGCATGGCCATGGTCTAGGGATTTAATGAATCAACCTTCTATTAAACCGCAAGAAGGTGTGTTGCTTAATCCGCCAGCGAATACAGTGCCTGTTGACGGCTTGTGGACAAAGATGGCGGATAGGGATGCTACTGAAGAGTTAGCCAACCCTATTAAAGCAAGCAAGGCATCGATTTTGAAGGGTCAAGCTTTGTTCAATATTTTCTGTGCGACATGTCATGGAAGTACGGGTACTGGTAAAGGTCCTGTAGGAAAAATATTCGAAGCTGAGCCTGCGGACTTAACATCAGAGTATGTGAAAGATGAGCTTACGGATGGTTGGATTTGGGGAACCATTACGTTCGGCAGTTATATCATGCCCAAGTATGGCTATGATATGAATCCTGAAGAACGCTGGCACCTTGTGAATTACATTCGTGAAGTTATTCAAAAGCCAATGACAGCAACTACAAAAGAAGAGCGCAAGTCTCAGCTGATGTCTGAGACTGGCAAAGTAGGGGGGCATTAAGCCATGGAAATGACATTACCAAACTGGGCAGTGTTGATGGACAACTTCTTGTTCACACTCTATATCCCTCTAACTGCGGTCTTCTGGTCTTCTGTTATTCATTTGTCAGCTGGTAAATGGCGTTATGAAGTTCGTTTCTTGATGGCTTCTTCACGTGCTTTATTCCCGCTGGGGTTTGTATTACTTCTTATTATCCTTGCAAGTGGAGAAAATAGTTTTCCTTGGATGGGTGGTGAAACCTTTGGTATGCCTTTGAATGCTTGGCATGACATTACATTTTTTAATATGCGTGAAATTATCTTGTATTTGGCTGTTTGGGCTTATTGCGCTCACTTCATCAAATTACAACGTAAAGATTTTCCGCATTCCGATCCTGCTGATAGATTGCGCTTTAAACACTGGGCGTTATTAGCACCATTTGTTTATATGATTTATGGTTCAATTATATCTTGGGACTTTGAAATGACACAAATGCCACGTTGGTTTAGTGCTGTGTATGGCTTGTACCACACGGAAGCTATGATGCGTGCATTCTTAGCATTCTTTATTGTTTCATTGTTCGTATTACGTTGGAGAGATAATCTGAAACGTCGTATCAATGATTATGTGTTTAACTATATTGGACAAATCATGTTGGCATTGACCATTATTTGGACATATTTGGCATTCATGCAATATCTCGTGATGTGGTATGGCGATTTACCTGAAGATATCGCACGTTGGGATAAAATGTTACAAGGGCCAAATGCATACTTGTATTGGGTGTTCTTCTTTATGAATTCATTCTTCCCATTCTTGATGCTTATCTTCAAATCAGTACGTAACTCACCTGCGTTGTTATTGTTCCCATCTGTTAGTATCTTGATTGGTACTTTCATTGAACGTTATATGTGGATTATTAGCCCACAGGCTGACAACATTGATCATACACCGTTCTTATCTTCATGGATTGATGTAGCGATTACAGTCGTCATCTTTGGTCTGGGTGCGATGTTATGGGATAGACAGATGAAGAAAGATGGATTGTATTATGAGGGTGAGGAAGAAAACGCTAAGTCATAATATGTATGTTGATTTAATTGAAGGCTAGTAACGTTCTGTTACTAGCCTTTTTTTATTCTCTTTATTGATTAAGTTCTATAGCTTCAGAACACTTAGGACAGTCGATCCACTGTGGCAATTCAGCATTATTTTCTAAGGGAAGCTTGATATTTTGTTCGCATGATGGGCAGTCTCCTTCTGCATACAAACCATCTTCAGCTTTATGAAGTAGTTTTGCTGATTTAAGGATTCCCATGATAAAAAAGAGAGGTACAAGCAAAAAGTGAGCAATGGGTATAAGGACACAGACCGCTGCAATACCCCATAGTTTTAATAATGTTTTGATAGCGCGGACTTTTTGTTCTTTTTCACTATAAGTACGAATATACATCTTCGCAGGTTTTATGAGCTTGGTTCTTTGCCCTTTAAAGTGAATTTCCTTAATTATTTCTTCTGCCATAATAACTCCAGTTTTATTGTGCGCTTTGAACCATCACCAAAGGTCTTGGTTTCTCTTGTAATAAAGATGGTAAACTGATGCTAGGTAAAGCCTCTATGGCTTGTTGTGGGCACACTGAAACACATTCGTTACAACCTGTGCAGCAATCGGCTTGAAATTCTAAGATAAAACGGTTTCCAAACTTGCGTAGTGATAAGGTTTCACTTGCACATATATCCACACATTTTGTACATGCATCACAAGAATCGCTTGCTTGAATATTTCCAAGGCCAAATTCTTCTATAACAGGTACAGGGATATGATTAACTTGTAACTTAGGCAGAGCATGTAAAAAGAGCTTATGTAGTGCGGATAAATGGCGTAAGTCTGCGTTCACAATATCTTCCATAAAACTATCTGTTGTGCTTGTTTGTGTAAGTTGTTGAATATTGTCGGCTGCATGTTTGGCAAGGTTGGGTATCAGTGTACGAAAAAAAGTTCGTCGCGAAGGTTCATCTTTTTTTGCAGGCTCTATATTGGGTTCTATTTTTCTGCCGAAGTGAATATCTAACTTTATTCCCATAGCTTGGCTTAGCGCTTTGTAGGCATCAACGGTTGATAATACCTGTTGTGTTGAACAATCCTTGCAGGTTTCAACGTAAATTTCTTTTATGCCTTCTGCAGCAACACATGCCAATAGCATGGGGTTGAAGCTATCAAAGCATTTGGTTCTTATATCCGTATGTTGAACATCAAGGCTAGAACATGACAATTGTAATGTGTTTTTCCCTTCTTCAGCGAGCTTATGAACCTGCGTTATTAAGAGAAGTAGTTCATCTGTATTCAATGTTGATGATGGATTCATAAGCGTATTCATAAGACGAAATCATGCATGGACAGTATACTTTTGTCATGAAGTTTTATTGAAAAAATCAGGTGATTATTACTGGATGCTTGTTTAGGGTTCTGTTCGTATGGGAAACTCTAGTTTGCTTGATTCAAAACGATTAAATCAACGTCGCAAACATCGTGCTATTTATAGTGCTGTGAGTAAACAGCTTTGGTCAATTTACCAAAAGCGTGTTTTACACATTTGGAACAATGAAAGGGTGCTGAAAGTAAGGCAAATTTTTACACGCCGCTACTACCTGCCACTCATTAAACCCTGGTCAGATAAATTTGATGAACAGATGCATGTGTTAGAAATTGGTTCAGGGCCAGTTTGTGCAGCACAATACTTGGAAAAAGGTCAGCAAACATATGTTGACCCACTGATTGATGACTACCGAAAACTCTTTCCTGGTGTGATGCCTGAGAAAGCAACCTATTTGGCAGTGATGGCAGAGAAAATAGAAGGACCCTACCAAAGTTTTGATATGGTTTTATGCTTGGATACTTTGAGTGATGCGCATAATCCAGAATTAGTGCTTAATCGAGTACATGAAATGATGAAACAAGATGGTTACTTTATAGTCAGTATTGATACTTGGCCATCATGGTTAGCGAGGTTACACTATTTTTTGGCACGGTTTTTTCCTGCGCTGCCTCAATTTAACCGCTTATATAGCTATACATACCAAGGGTTTCACAACACCTTAATACGTCACTTTGAGGTTCTGGAGGAATCGATAGTACGGCCAAATTTCTTATGGTTATCGTTGAAGAAAGAAATACTTTTTGTTTGTAAGCATAAGTCATAATATTGTATGTCTAAAACAACACAAATTGTATTGATGCCACCCAATTGGTTGGGTGATGTGATTTTAGCCCAGCCCGCATTGCGCGCTATCACCCATGCTTATCCTGAGGCGAAGATGTCTGTGTTTGGTAGGCCTTGGCTGCCTGAATTGCTGCCTTTTTTGAATTTGAATCATGAGCATGTGCAATATGTGGACGACATACCTAAGCGCAGTGATGCCGTATTTTTATTTCCAAACAGTTTACGTTCGGCTTTGCAGGCATTCAAATCCAGAGGTAAACAGCGCATAGGTTATCGCAGAGAGGGTAGAGGAGTATTCTTAACCCATGCCTACACGTCGCGTATTGATTTGATTCATGAGCATCACCGCGGCTACTACCTAGACATGCTAAGGCAATATGGTCTAGCAACACTCTTTGATGAAGTGGAACTTGTTGCGCCAAAGGCCGCGCAACAACAAGCGATACAACTGCTTGAAGAGAACGGCATCCAACCAGAACGCTTTGTTTGCGTGGCGCCGGGTGCACAGTTTGGCGGTGCCAAACGCTACCCCGCAGAATCTTATGCTGAAGTATTGGCGAAGTTATCGGATGATGGCTGGGATGTTGTTACTTTAGGTACGCCCGCAGAGCGTGATATTGCAGCACGATGTTTGTCTAAAGTTCAGGGTAAATCTTGGAATGCAGCAGGGGAGACATCGCTTTCCCAAGCTTTGCAATTGGTGTCAGTCGCCAAACTGATGCTTTGTAATGATTCAGGGTTAATGCACGTGGCAGCAGGGCTTGGTATTCCAACTGTGACTATGTTCGGGGCAACAGATCCCGCGCGCACATCGCCTTCGGGTAAACGTGTGGGTCTATTGTATAAACCAGCTGATTGTAGCCCATGCCTCAAACGAGAGTGTGAAGTGGAAGGACATCCATGCATGCGAAATATTTCACCGCAAGATGTACTTCATACCTGTGAGGAGCTCTTAAAATCAGCGGTGTAAATGCTGAAATATTTGATCTGCAAGCCTCTCTGAAATACCCTTAACTTCCTGCAATTGTTCACGTGATGCTTTTTTGACCCCTGCAATGCCGCCAAAATGTTGCAGTAGGGCAGTACGCTTGGCTTTACCTATGCCAGTGATGCCATCAAGGCTAGATTGAAACATATGTTTCTTGCTGCGTTTTTTTAGAAATTGTGCGGCGAATCTATGCGCTTCATCGCGCACGCGGGCAATCAATAACAATGCCGCATCATGTACGCCAGGTTTAAAGCCCTGTTGAAGTTTTAGAGGTGCATCTGCCCAGCCTGCCCATAAGGTTTCCTCGCCTGTTTTGCGTTTGTCACCCTTGGCAACAGCAAGAATTTTGATGTCCAAATTAAAAGGTTTGAATGCTTTGAGCGCGGCTTTGAGCTGACCTTTACCGCCATCAATCAGCAACACGTTTGGTTTGGGCATAGTATCTTCACTCACTGCTGTGAAGAAGCGGGTGAGCACCTGTTCCATGGCTGCATAATCATCGCCGTCCAAGACGGGGCGAATGGCAGAGCTATCTTTATTCACATCATCCAATTTGTATTTGCGATACAAGTCTTTGCGTGTTCCATTTTGATCGGCAAACACAATGGCAGATAGCATTTGTTTGCCACCCAGATGTGCATTATCCACGGCAGCAATCAGTTCAGGTGTTTCATTGAACGCAAGCATGTTTTGCAGCGCAATAAATGCTGGTTTTTGATCATCCGATGAACGAGCTGATAAGGTTTCTGTGGCACTGCGAACTACACTGTTTAACCAATCAAAGCGTGAGCCACGTTTGGGAAAATAAAGCTGAATTTTATGTTTGGGATAGAGCAGGCTAAATACATGCTTTAACACATTGCGTTGGCTTTCATCGCAAGCAAATAAAACATGTTGTGGTGGTGTTTCACGTCTATAACGCTCAATAATCAGCGATTGCAGAATTTCCACTTCACCTGCATCCAAAGCTTGGTTGACTTTAATGGTATGCACACCCAAATTTCGCCCATTTCTGCGCACGCCAATCGCAGCCATTACACCATGACTTTGTCTGATGATAACCAATACATCTGCATTATCAGGCAGTTCGCTTTGCTCTGCATTGGCAAAAATAGTGCGCAAAGCGGCAATTCTATCACGGAAAAGAACGGCTTGTTCAAAGTGTTTATTGTCCGATGCTTGAAGCATTTGGCTCTGCCATTTTTGAAGTAATTTTTGATCTTGCCCCTTGAGGAAGGTGCGCGCATCCACTGCCTGTTGTTGATATTTTTCTTCGCTTACCATGCCTACACAAGGGGCAGAGCAGCGCCCAATTTGATATTGCATACAGGGGCGCGAGCGATTGCGAAAGGTGGCATCTTCACAGTCTCGAAGTTGAAAAGCTTTTTGCATCAAATGAATGGTGGTATGCACCGCACCTGCATTGGGGAAAGGGCCAAAGTATTCACCAGCCAGCTTTCTATCACCCCTATACATTTGCAAGCGAGGGAACTTCTCATCACGCAGTAAAATATAGGGATAAGACTTGGAATCTTTGAGCAGCACATTATATCGCGGTTTAATTTGTTTAATCAGGTTATGTTCAAGCACCAAGGCATCGGCTTCGGATGGCGTGATATTAAATTCAATATCTCGAATCAGGACAACCATCGCTTGGGTTCGCAACGAATCCGAACGTTTTTGAAAATAAGAGCTTACACGTTTGCGTAAGTTTCTTGCTTTGCCCACATATAATACCTTGCGCTTCTCATCCAACATTTGATAAATGCCAGGTTCAGCAGGTAGTTCGCTTAAAGGGCGGGGCGGCTCAATCCACATATCAGGGTTACGTGCCTGTCCTGCCGACCGTAGTGGAGGCACCTTGGCATATAAGACCCCTCAACTTCGTTCGGGGTGACAAAAAAATATTTGTATTCATTTGCAAGACTGGCACTGAGGGCAAAAAAAGGATGCTCTGCCGCCAAGCACAATCTTTTCAATCGGTGTTTTACAAACCAAACAAGGTTGTTTATCGCGGCCATAGACTTGAAAACTATGCGCAAAATAGCCGGGTTTGCCATCAGCTTTAACGAAGTTACTAATCGTACTGCCGCCAGCTTCAATAGCTTCTGCAAGCACAGTTTTGATATGTTGCACCAATAACGCGTATTGTTTGGGTTTTAAACTGTTCGCCACTTGTGTTGGGTGAATACCAGCGCGAAACAAACTTTCAGAGGCATAGATATTGCCCACACCAACCACCACATGATTATCCATAATCGCTTGTTTAATGCTGGTTTTACGCGTTTTTAGTATGTTTTGTAGGTAATTACCGCTAAAATCATTCAAAAGTGGCTCTACACCCAATTTGGCGAACCAAGCATGTTGCTCTAAATCATCACGCTTACACAAACCTGCATAACCAAAGCGGCGCGTGTCTCTATACCGCAATGTTTGTCCATCCGTAAATGTGAGCGTGACATGCTCATGTTTGGTTTTGGCTTCACGCTGGGCAAGTACATGAAATTGCCCTGTCATACCCAAATGCCAAATCAGGGTTTGTCCGTTGTCAAAATGAAACAGCAAATACTTAGCGCGGCGCTCTACGCTTTGAATGTTTTGTTGCAGTAATGTTGAAAAGTCGGGCAGGGGATAGCGTAGATTCTTTCCGCTATGGGATACAGATACCAATTTCGCGCCTGTAATCTTCGGTTTTAAGCCTGCAACAACGGTTTCAACTTCGGGAAGTTCAGGCATTAATTTTTAAGCGTTGCCAGCACAGGTGCGTGGTCGGAAAACCAAGAATCCGTATAGACTTCAATCTTTTCAAACTTTTTAGCGATTTCAGGCGTAGCGATATGATAATCAATGCGCCAGCCCACGTTGTTGGCTCTGGCTTGTCCGCGATTAGACCACCACGAATATTGTTCTTTTTCAGGATATAGCGTTCTGAATGTATCTACAAAACCGCTTTCATCGATTAGTGCATCCATCCATGCACGTTCTTCGGGTAAAAAGCCTGAATTTTTACGATTGCCACGCCAGTTTTTCAAATCAATTTCTTTGTGACAGATATTTACATCGGCACAAAGAATAAGTTCGCGTCCTTCATCTTTCAGGCGGTTAAACAGGGGAAGAAAACGCTCTAAAAAACTCATTTTAATGGCTTGGCGCTCATCCGAGCTTGAGCCAGAAGGAAAATACACGCTCATGATGCTTAAGTTTCCAAAGTCAGCCCCAAAGTCAGCCATAACAAAGCGACCTTCAAAATCC
>JALUNK010000091.1 GCA_027055255.1 Ghiorsea sp. | reverse complement strand
ATGGTTGCACCTTGCGCACCTGCGTCTTGAGCTGCTTTGAGTACAGCTTTGGCGCGACCGCGCTGTACGATACATGTAATGAGAAATGCATCGGTTAATACATTGATATGTTGGACACTCATGCAACCTCTCCCTGAACTTGTTTATCCATATCAAGATGCTTTTTACGAACTTTATACTGAACCCATTGCCCTGTAAGTAGCACAGTGATAATCGGACCAATAGATGCAAGTGATAAAATACCAAAACCTTCAATGGCATTGACGGCGTGACCCAAGCCTAGACCCATGGCAAGTACCAGTGGTACAGTAATAGGACCTGTGGTCACACCTGCGCTATCCCATGCAACATTGACAAATTCTTCTGTGGAAAGCCAAGTTAATACTAAAGCGAGGCCGTACAAAGGAATGATAATATTAGCCAATTGTAAATGAAATATCATTTTAACCACACCCAGTGTGATGCCCCAAGCCACGCCAAAAGAAACAGCATAAATAAGCACTTTTTTCTCAAATGCACCATTGGTTAATGTTTCGACGGTGTTACCCAGTGCATTCAATGCAGGTTCGGCAAGTGTCGCTCCAAAACCGAGAATAAATGCAAACACAAGGGAGATGCCAATGCCAAAAGCCCAAGGGTAGATGGGTGAGTTTTGTACATGTTCAAGTGTTGTAAAGGCAGAGGACAAAAGCATACCAGCTTGAGAGCCAAGTGCAGTTAAACCATACCTAAGCCCAATGCTGAAAACAATCATGCCCAGAACACACAAGATGATACCATAGATGATAATACCCAAGTTGGACAATTTTTCACGCAACAAAAAGTGTAACACCAACATTAAAAATATGACCAAAGGTACAATAGCCCTAAGACCTGCCAAGATTTCTTGCATGGGGCTTTGTGCATACCAAGCTATGTGTGTTTGAGCGGCATGGGTGCTGGCATGAGCCGCTGCTATGATGGCATCTGGTGTGGTGGTTGAGGCAACAAATAGGCTTAATAACATCACACCAATGATAGGGAATAAAGATGCCAGTGTGACAATACCAAAGCCTGACAATGCACTAGAGCCGCGACCTGCAGCGGATGCGATACCAATACCAAGTGCGAGTACGAGAGGGACGGTTACAGGGCCTGTGGTCACAGCACCACAATCCCAAGCAAGACCTAACACTTTATGTAGTTCAGGGTCTTGGCTAAACCAAAAAGTAAGCCCAAGAGCTGGAACAAGTGAGCCATAAATAAAAGGTTTTAAGCTCCAGTTGTACAAAAGCCGAAGCGTACCAAGTACGACAGCAATACCAACGCCGACGCCGACGATAAGTACCAGTGTGCCACTCCAATCATTAAGTAAGGTATAAAGATAGGGTGCATTTTCTACTTTGAGAATACTACCCGCAGCTTGCAATGCACCGATGGCCGGCTCAGCAAAGGTCACGCCAACACCCAGCAAAAAGGCAACGCTTAGTACTACGGGCAATGAAACTTTAGCAGGAAGGTTATGACCAATGATTTCACCAAAAGGCATCAACCCTTTATTCAAACCTTCCATAAATAACATTAAACCAATGACCACGGCCATTAAACCTAAAAAAATCTGGGCAGGTTCACTGACCATTTGGTTTAAGATTAAGATTTGGAATAAAATCAAGTAAGCGGCTAATGGTAGCACAACCTTTACCTGCTCAAGAAAACGTGATGAAACATAAGGTGCAAGCAACCTATAGATGTCAACACCACGCAAAGATGTGCAACTTTTTTTACTGGAAGAATCACGAAAATCACGTTGTTTGCGCGCAAAATCATTAAAACTAATGATATTCTGACGCAAAGAAATATGACGAATCAATTTCCCATAACGAATTTTTTGTGGTGTTTCCAGCATTAGGACTCCTTTTTTGGAGTCCAACTATAGAATAAAAAGGGTTATTTCACAATCAACGTAAAAATGAATGTTACTTTTTCCTTCGAATAAATAGAATGAGCAACATACTCAACCAACCGTATATATAAGGAGAAAATATATTGGTTATACAGCTACCCGATGAGGAGTTAGTTGTGGTGTTACTTGTCGCTGAAGACAATGCTGGAAGGGGTGCGGTGACACCGTCGGTTAGCTGCCAAGTCATAGTATCATCTGTAGGAGACGTATTGGAGATCACAAAAGTTACTTTCGTTGTGCCAGCAGGCGCTGACCAAGTGCCTTGACCGCCTGTTAATGTAATAGGCTGGATAGTGTAGGCACCACCGACTGAGCTTTGAATAAGTGCGGACACTTTTGCTGTACCGTTGGTGGTAAAAGCATAGGTGGCATTGGGAGCGTTCACTAATTCATAAATAGTAGATAAATGTTTTTGACGACCAGAAAAAGGACGTAACGATTGGGTTGCATCACTGCTGATATTGATAGCACCATTATTGAATAATCGATCACCCCACGCGATAGGATAATCTACCCCATTTTGATATTGATTGATATCAATGTTCCAAATACCAAACTCATGGAAGGCTGCGGCAAGCGATGAGTTATAAGGTGCGGCTTGCAGCGCTGCATCAATAGCAGCATAAGTATTGTTTCCACCTGTAACACCCGTTGCCGTTAGAATGTTCCTTATAAGTACATCACCAAACTTATCGGATAAATAACGAATCCACATAAACCGACCATATTGTTCTAAGCCGTTAGGGCTTAGTCCGAAAGAATCAAGGTGAAGCTCAGGGTAATCTTGGCTACCTGATTCACGCAAACCATTACCATTATGATCAGTGAATGTTTCTCCGCTGTTGTATTGCCCATCACCATTGCTATCCACAAAGGGTTCACCAATATATTGTAAGTTATCTTTAATGGTGGAATAGACCTTATCTTCCATCCAAGTGCTTAAAGACTCTAAAAATGCTGAAAATTCTGTTGGATCATAACCAAACTGTATGCTGTGAAAAAATTCATGCGCTAAGGTAACTTTGGCTGCTTCCAAAGGAGCCTGAGGAAACCCATTGAAGTCATTATCAACTATCATATGTGAGAACCTTCCCAATGGATATGGCCCAGAAGCTACAGTTGCATCACTGGTGACATAACCATAGATGCCCACTGCGCCAGTGTTGAGCAGGTAGATATCATACTTTGCATCCCCACCAAGTGAACCGTCCGACGGTGGAGCATTGTAACCCATGGTTCCAATTTCTTGTACCCAAACTGCTTCGGCTTCCGTGGCGAGCTGGTTTACAAAGGCTGTAGTGGCTCTGTTGGAGTCTGCTGAGTATGCGGGAGTGGCAGCATTGAGATAGTGGAATATAAAATGTGTTGTTGCCACAGTTGATATCACTTGTGTGGAACCATAAAAATTAACACCAGTTGGTGGTGACCCAATGTTATTATCAGGACGCGCAAACCAAGGGCTCACTGACGCCTGTGTTTGTGAAGATAATGAGTGCCAGTTGGTTTTGGCAAACATTAACATGGGTGTTAGTTCACGTGTGGGTTTAACCTGCACTGACCCTTTTTGTAGTGCCCCTGTAGCTATGGTTGAGCTGGTACCAAGTTTTTGAAAAAAAGAAGACACGATTTGATCAGGGTTTTGTGCATAAGCATGGTTGCTCAGAAAGAAAGTCATCAAAATAGACAGGCAAATGGGTAATTTCATGGTAGCTCCCTACAGTTCGATTTATTAACTTGCAAGAGTATAGGGGCTGTGGGTCGATTGGGCAAAATAACTGCGTTGTAAGTTAAGTCTTGGCGGTTTGAGCATGTCTGCTCTAACCAGTGCATCACTTGTTTGGATTCATCATCGCCGCCGTGGTGCCCTGGATAGACCATCACGCTTAATCGACCATTTGGTGCAAGTAATTCAAGGCTTTGACTGAGTGCAGAGAGTGTGGTCTCAGGTGTGGTGATGATGCTTTTATCACTATTGGGAAGCCAGCCAAGGTTAAACATGATGGCTTTGATATTTTGGTGATAGGAACTAGGGATATACTCCTTCATCTGCTCATGCCCAATATGCAACAAGCTTTGTTGGCAAGGTTCACTTTTGAGCAAATCGTGGCTGCTGGAAATAGCTTGAGCCTGCACATCAAAACCAAACAAGTGTCCGTTTTCCCCGATACGTTGGGCTAAAAACAAAGCATCAAAACCATTGCCCAGAGTTGCATCAACAGCAATGTCTCCTTCTTCTAAAACTTCAGCTATCCATGTTTGAGCAATTTCAGTTAAACGCATAGTTGAGCATACCTTTGTATGTTGGCTTCTTGGGAAATTTGTTGTTGCATGAGTTGATTGGCATACCACGGTATCATCAAGCATCCTCTTGAGCCAAAGCCATTAAATATATGAATATTGCTGAATTTTGGGTGCGTGCCAATAAAAGGCTGTTTGTCTAAGGTGGTGGGGCGAATACCTGCCTGATGTTTTGTCACTTCAAGGCTGTGCGGCTCAGTAAAAGCACCCTCTGCAAATTCAAGCAGTTGTTGTTTGGAGACTTCTTGAACGGTGGGGGTCTCCATATCCGTTTCATAAGTGGCGCCGATACGGCAGTCGTGTTCGGAAACGGGTAGCAGCCACTTGCCTTTGTTGATGATGTAGTCAGGTAATATTTTAGCGGATTTACAGGTGATGATTTCACCATGAGCTGCTTGCAGTGGCAGCCAAGAAAACAAGGGATTGTTTTGCATATGGTAACCCTCGCAATAAATAATATGTTGTTTACTTTCAGCTTCTAAAAAACTTGCATAAGTGATGCAACCGTGTTGCTCAAAGTATTGATGTAGAGCATCAAGTAGGGTGTTGGTATCCAACCATGCTGTTTGGGTTTGCGTGATGCCTGAGTGTTCAGCATTGAGCGTTTGAGGAGGAAGTTCATTTTTTAGAAATTTAGCATACCTATCATTTTTTAGTCGTTTTTTGCAATTTTCTTGCTCTTTTTGCGATAAAAATAGCCTTTTCATAGGTTTTTCAAAAAAACAATGTATGTCTATTGCCTGTTCAATGTTACGGTAAAAACCTTTGGCAAAGGTAAGCATGTCAGGTGTATGTTCTGCCAAGACAAAGCGTTGACCAGTTACTGGATTGATAAGACCCGCGGCAACACGAGATGCGCAAGCCTTTTTATCAGCGTAAAGGTGAAAGTTGATGCCTTTTTGTTTCATCGACCAAGCGAGTAAACTGCCTGCAAGGCCGCCACCCACAATAATGATAGGTTGTTTGTTTGACGTAGCCTTGATGGGAAACATGAGCCGAGCATAAAGCATAGTTTGGATGCTTCAAAGCTTCGAAGCAGCTTTTATCTGTGACTTCATAGTTTTCCTCTGCGAAACTCTGCGGTTAGTTTTTTTATGTTCATTTTTGCGCAGCCAAAAACGAACCAAAAACCTGCCCCTAAATAGCTGTGTATTTCTTCGGTAATTAGCAAAAGCGGGTGCAGAATTAGAACATTCTGCTTTACCCCTTCTTTTGCCAACTTCCTCAGCACAGCTATAGCAGGGGGGGATTATGTCGTTCTTGTATAGGTGTGAATCTACCAATTTTATTTCTTCGTGCTCTTCGTGTGTTTCGTGGTTCAAACCAAACAGGCTGTAGTCAGGTTTATTAAAAACAAGTATTGTGCGACCATATAAATATATACAGATAAAGAGGAGTTTATCATGGCAAAGGCACAAGCACGTCACCTTTTGGTGAGCACAGAAGAAGAATGTTTGAATATTAAACAAGAAATTGAAGAAGGTTTGGACTTTGCTGATGCAGCAAAAAAATACTCATCATGCCCATCTAAGGCACAAGGTGGCGACTTGGGTGAATTTGGCCCAGGTCAAATGGTTCCAGAATTTGATAAAGTGGTCTTCTCTGCGGACATCGGAAGCATCGAAGGCCCAGTACAAACACAATTTGGCTATCATTTGTTGGAAGTCACTGCGCGCAGCTAAACCTATGACAAAAACATGGCACAGCCATCTTGATGAAGCCGCATGGGAAGCTTTATGCGATGGCTGTGGCAAATGTTGTATGCACAAGTTTGAAGATGAGGATACGGGCGAGATTCTGAGAACGAATGTTGCCTGCAAACTATTTGACCAAAATACCTGCCGATGTACCCAATATGAGCAACGCTTTACGCAAGTACCTGAGTGTTTGGATATTCGCAAACTGTCGGATACTGAAATGCTTTGGCTACCTGAAACGTGCGCTTATCGCCTTACGTTTGAGGGGAAACCATTACCTAAATGGCATCCTTTACATAGTGGTAAGCAAACATCGGTGAATCAAGCGGGACATTCTATGTCTGGTCTGTCGGTCTCGGAGTTGGATGTACCCGAGGGTGAACGGCTGGATTATATTTTAACATCTTCGCAATAGATGATAGGCTTGCTTGGTGAAATATGAGAGGTGACCGCACTGAACACTGAAACACCAAAAATCCAACTTCATTTAAGTGGTTGTAAAGAGGGTTTACAAGCTTTGCAAGCGCTTGCCAATCAAGCATGTGAAGGTGAGTGTTTAAGTGATGTTCATCGTAACCGTATTGTACTGGCTATGGATGAGCTGTTTGCCAATATTCATAAACATGGTTACAACAATCAAGGTGGCGATATCGAATGTTCGGCAGCGCGTATTGGTAGCGATGATGAATGTTTACTGGAAATTACCTTGCGTGATTTTGCGCCTGTGATTGAAGATGTGAAGCAGTGTAAAGGTGTAAACCCTGATACATTGAAAGAGAATCCTGTGGCAGGTGGTTTGGGTATGCATTTGATTTATGCCATCACTGAAAGCTTTGAACACACCCCGCTTGAAGATGGTAATCAATGGCGTTTGGTGTTTAATTTGAAAGAAGAGGATAAAAAATATGAGTCTTGATATTGGTGTTGAACATGTTGGCGATACTGCAACCATAAGCGTGAAAGGGGATGTTACGATTCAGACCTCCTCGCTGTTGCGCAAAGAGTTGAAACCATTGTTTGCCAGTGAAGACACGTGCATTCAAGTTAAGCTGGATAGCGTGGACTTTATGGATTCATCAGGTATTGCCGTTTTGGTTGAAGGTTTGCAGTGGAGTAAAGCAACAGGTGGCAAATTTATTTTATCAGGTTTAACACCAACGGTTCGAGACGTGTTTGAACTGGCAAAGTTGGATACAATTTTTGATATTAAAGATTAACTTTAGCTTATGAGTTATAAAGATATGCGAGATTTCATTGCTGACTTGGAAAAACGTGGTGAGTTGAAACGTATTACTACAGAAGTCAGTACAGAGCTTGAAATAACTGAAATATCACAACGTGTGTTGGAAGCTGCTGGGCCTGCGTTATTATTCGAAAATGTGAAAGGGCATGATATGCCTGTGTTAACCAACTTGTTTGGTAAGGACACACGCATTGCTTTGGGCATGGGGCGAGAATCAGCATCTGAGTTGCGTGAAATTGGTGAGCTTCTAGCATATTTAAAAGAGCCTGAACCGCCTAAGGGCATCAAAGATGCTTGGGATAAATGGCCTGTGCTGAAAAAAGTCATGCATATGTCACCCAAAATTGTGAACAAAGCGCCTTGGCAAGAGGTGGTGATGCAGGGTGATGATGTTGACCTTGATAAACTTCCTATCCAAACATGTTGGCCAGAAGATGTAGCACCTTTACTGACTTGGGGTTTGGT
This sequence comes from Ghiorsea sp., assembly GCA_027055255.1. Lineage (GTDB taxonomy): Bacteria > Pseudomonadota > Zetaproteobacteria > Mariprofundales > Mariprofundaceae > Ghiorsea. Next base: position 2,632 of record JALUNK010000091.1, on the reverse strand, counting down.
GGTCACCAAAGGCCCGAACAAAGACAGGCAAAACTTGGGCATTTATAGGCAACAAAAGATTGCCAAGAACAAACTGATTATGCGTTGGCTAAAGCACCGAGGCGGAGCGATTGACCACCAAGAAGCCAGCAAGTGTGAAAAGCGTGAACCATTTCCATGTGCGGTGGTGATTGGCGCTGATCCAGCAACAATTTTAGCAGCAGTTACACCGATTCCAGATACACTTTCAGAGTATCAATTTGCAGGTTTGTTGCGTAACGAAAAAACACGATTAACGCCATGTTCCATCGTAGACTTACAAGTGCCAACCTCGGCAGAGATTGTTTTGGAAGGTTTTATTTCGTTTGATGAGTATGCTGAAGAAGGCCCGTATGGTGACCATACAGGTTATTACAATGAAACCGAGATGTTTCCTGTGTTTACCGTTGAGAAAATAAGCAAACGTAAGGATGCCATTTATCATTCTACGCATACAGGCAAACCGCCTGATGAACCTGCTGTGCTTGGGCTAGCCTTTAACGAAGTGTTTGTGCCGATTTTACGCAAACAGTTTCCTGAAATTGTTGATTTTTATCTGCCCATGGAAGGCTGCTCGTATCGCATGGCTGTGGTGTCGATTAAGAAGCAATATGCGGGTCATGCTAAGCGTATTATGTTTGGTGTGTGGTCGTATCTTCGTCAATTCATGTACACCAAATTTATTGTGGTCGTGGATGATGATATTGATTGCCGTGACTGGAAAGAAGTGATTTGGGCGATAACCACGCGCTGTGACCCTAAACGTGACTTTACCATGGCGGAGCATACACCGATTGATTATTTGGATTTTGCTTCTCCTGTGGCAGGGCTTGGTTCTAAAGTGGGGATTGATGCCACGAATAAATGGCAAGGTGAGACTGACCGTGAATGGGGTCGAACCATAGAAATGACGGAAGAAGTAAAACAACATATTGATGACATTTGGGATGAATTAGGATTATGACAGATAAATATAACACAACACTACTCATTATCATGGACGGCTGGGGTGTTGGCTCAGGTAGTGATGATGATGCGATTTCATTGGCAAATACACCTAATTTTGATCGCCTAAAGGCTTCATGTGCTTACACGGAAATTAATACACATGGTAAGTTTGTTGGTTTGCCATCCATGAAAGACATGGGTGGCTCAGAAGTGGGGCATTTGACCATGGGCGCAGGCATCATTCTCGATCAAGGTCCAACCCGTATTAACAATGCGATTGCTGATGGTTCATTTTATGAATCAAAGGCTTTGGCGAAAGTGATAGAAGTGGGTCAAGAAGGTGGAGCGATTCACCTGTTGGGTTTGTTGTCGGATGGTAATATCCATTCACATATCGACCATTTTAAAGCTGTAATTGCTTATGCTGACGAGCAAGCTGTGGAGCGCCTTTATATCCATGCCTCTTTGGATGGTCGCGATGTTGGCATTCAATCGGCACAAGACTATGTGCTTCAGATAGAGGAGTTGTTCGCTGCAATTAATGCGAAAGGCGATAGAGATTATGCTTTTGCATCAGCTTCTGGGCGAGAACATGCCATTATGGATAGAGACCAAGATTGGTCTAAGGTTAAACGAGGCTGGGATGCCATGGTGTTGGGTGAAGCAGAGCATGAGTTTGGCTCGATGATTGAAGCCATTACAAGCTTGCGCGCAACCAATCCCGATCTCATCGACCAAGATATGGATTCGTTTATCATTATTGATGACGATTTGGGCAAACCCAAAGCAACCATTGAAAATGGCGATGCTGTGTTGATGATGAATTTTCGTGGTGATAGGGCGATTGAAATCACTGAAGCCTTTGAAGTGAAAGATTTTTCAGGTTTTGACCGTGTAAAAACACCTGATGTGGTGTATGCAGGTATGATGGTCTTTGATGAAGATAGAAATATGCCTGAACTGCAATTGATGGGGCCGACCAAAGTGGATTATCCATTAGGTCGTTACTTGGTAGACAAAAAGATTAAACAATTTCGTCTCACAGAAACGCAGAAGTTCCCGCATGTCACGTTCTTCTTCAATGGCGGCTATCGCAAACCATTGGATTCTAGCCTAGAAGATTATATTTTGATTGATTCGGATAAAGGCATTTCTTTTGCAGATAAGCCGGAAATGAAAGCACCAGAGATTGCAGACAAAGCCGTGGAATTGATTGCATCGGGTGAATATGGATTTGGTCTGATTAACTTTGCCAATGCAGATATGGTGGGGCATTGCGGTAAACTAGAGCCAGCGATTAAAGCTGTGGAAGCAGTGGATAATGCAGTGGGTAGAATTATTGACGCTTTGGAAAAGTATAGGGGTAATGCAATTATTACTGCGGACCATGGTAATGCGGAAGAAATGATTACACACACCAAAGATGGTGATGAACCATGCACCAAACATTCGGTCAATCCAGTGCCGTGTATTCTCTTTAAAGCTGGTGGTACCTATCATTTATCGGATTCTGCAACAGAAAGTGCGGGACTAGCAAACTTAGCGGCAACGCTTTGTGATATGATGGGTATAGAAACACCTGAAGGTTTGGAACAATCCTTGCTAAGTGATTAGCATGAGAGAACAAGAAAGCTTATTTCATGTCGAACATAACAACCAAGATACA
>JALUNK010000090.1 GCA_027055255.1 Ghiorsea sp. | reverse complement strand
TTTGATATATTAACAACGGTAAACACTTAAACAAGAACTTAACCTTGCACGCATAACATCAAGAAAGGGACGTGACTTTTATTTTAAAGCCTGCCAATATGCCTAACTTTTTAATGAATAGCAAACGAGGTTAATAGATAGTTATGGGCTTTCAATGGGATGATAAATATTCGACAGGTAATGATGAAATAGATAAGCAACATAAGCGAATCTTTGCTTATCTGGACGAGCTAGAAGATAAAATTGAAAACGGTAGTGCCACTGAGAAATGGGCATCTGACTTCCTTTCTGCTCTTACTTATTACACTCGAAGCCATTTTTGTTTTGAGGAAGTTTGCATGCGTCGTACAAGGTGTGCAGTTGCAGCAAAAAACAAAACTCAGCATGGCAAGCTCATTGCCACACTGGGCAAAGTTCAGCTCCGATATGAAATTGAAGGTCTGAATGATCATTTCCTCGACCAACTAAGAAAATTTTTAACGAGTTGGCTGGTTAATCACATCATGAAAGTTGATATTCAGTATCGCGAATGCAGTAAAAAAGTATCCCCTCAAAAATTGTTAGCTGAATCCAAATAAACAGGGCATTTACTGCCCTTACACTCATAACAACAAAAAGGTACGTGACTTTCATTATAGAGCCTGCCAATATACCTAATTTTTTTAAGGACACTAAACGAGGTTAATGACAAATAATTATGGGTTTTCAATGGGATGATAAATATTCGACAGGTAATGATGAAATTGATAAGCAGCACAAACAAATCTTTGCCTACTTAGATGAACTAGAAGAACACATTGAAAAAGGTGCGACACAAGCGTGGGTTAGCCATTTTATGTCAAGTGTTGGTCTCTACACACGCAGTCACTTTTGTTATGAAGAAATATGCATGCGCAGAGCAAAGTGCGCTGCCGGAGCACAAAACAAAGTCCAACACACCAAGCTTTTGGCTGCTTTTTCTGCAGCACAAAAACGTTTTGAGCACGAAGGTATAAGTGATGAGTTGCTAGAACAACTTAAAAAGTTTCTCACCAGTTGGCTTGTTAACCATATTATGAAAATTGATATTCGACTTAAAGACTGCTAACAAACACCCAAGACCTGTAATGTTTTCTTTTTAAAGTCCTAAATCTACTCAGTAGTTACTCAAAATAAACATTGCGCAAACGATGTTTATAATATCTAGGTTTCAAAGCAAACAAATAGATTGCTCATAAAATTTACCGAATTATACTGCGCTCCCTTTTGTCGTATACCGTACGCAAGAAGGCATCCAAAATGGGACAACCCATTGGATTATTTTTATATTGGAGTTCAACATGACTGACTATGTTTTAGAAGCAGAATTACGCGAAGATTTGGGCAAAGCTCATACACGCCGTTTACGTCGCGCAGGCAAACTACCCGGCATTATTTATGGTGGTGACAAACCTGACCTACCGATCACGTTGGACTACAATGAAACTACTAAAATTATGCTGCGCGACGAAGCATTTTATACATCAATGCTTGAAGTTAAAGTTAAAGGTAAACGCGGTAAAAACACTGTACTATTGAAAGATACACAATGGGACTCAATCTACGACACACCGATGCACTTGGATTTCTTCCGTGTTGATGGAAGCGACTCGGTTACTGTTTCTGTACCGATTAACCCAATCAATGTGGACGACTGCCCAGGCGTAAAAGAAGGCGGTAAACTTTCTGTGATTCGTCATGAGTTAGAAATCACTTGTCGTGCAGATGCCATTCCTGATCACGTTGAAATTGATTGCGCTGCTTTTGAACTTGACCAAACCGTACACATTGATGACATCAACCTTCCTGATGGCATGGAAGTGGTTCACGATGTTAACTTTACTATTCTTAGTATCGCAACACCAAAACGTGCTGCTGAACCTGAAGAAACAGAATCTACAGAGGAAGCTGGTGAAACAGCAACTGATGAAGCGGCTAAAGATTCATCTGAAGGCGATAAAGAAAGCTAATCATGAAAATGCTTGTTGGGCTTGGTAACCCAGGCTCCAAGTATGAGAAAACGCGCCATAATATTGGTTTTCGTTTTCTTGATTTATTTGCAAAATCCGAGGGGTTGAGCTTTGGCTCTGCCCCTCGTTTTTCTGCTGAGACAGCAACATTCACTTTAAATGGTGAAAAAGTTTTACTCGTCAAACCCCAAACCTTTATGAACAATAGCGGTGAATCCGTTGCTCCACTTGCCAAATATTATGATATTGAACCATACAACATCACTGTGGTGTATGATGATTTGGATTTACCTTCAGGGAAAATACGTATCAAACACGGTGGCGGGCATGGTGGGCACAATGGGCTTCGCTCATTAAACCAACACCTTCCCAATGCAGATTATACACGTGTAAAAATTGGTATTGGTAGACCGCCAAGTGGTGATATTACACCTTGGGTTTTGGGTGGTGCTGATGAAGGTCACAGAGCAGATGAGCAACGTATTTTTGATGCTTTATTGCCTCAAATGCCATTGCTTATCGCGGGTGAGCACGATAAAGCTGCCAACAAGATTCACCACACATTACAACAATCAGAATAAGAACAAGGATTTATCATGGCTTTAAGTATCGGTATCGTAGGACTTCCAAACGTTGGCAAATCAACATTATTCAACGCACTCAATGGTGGTGGAGCAGAAGCAGCCAACTATCCATTTTGTACCATTGACCCTAACGTTGGTTTGGTGCCCGT
>JALUNK010000089.1 GCA_027055255.1 Ghiorsea sp. | reverse complement strand
CAGCACCTGCAATACTCGCTGTTTTGCCAATCGCTGGTACAAACACCACATCACCGGGCAATAAACGCACATCTTTACTGGTATCGCCTTTGAGTAAGAAATCATACAAATCGAGCGTTGAAACAAGCTTACCTTGACGCTTAAGCTGAATATTACGCAATGAACCAATCTTCTTGACACCACCCGATGCAAACAAAGCATGGGATAAAGTAGCCAATCCACTCACCACATAAGAGCCTGGGCGCTCAACTTCACCCAAAGCAAAGATACGAATCGAACGCAACTTACCCATAGATACGCTAGCAGAAATCCCCACCATTTTATCACCAACCTGCTGAGCAATGGTTGCTTTAGCTTCAGCAAAGCTCATACCCGCCAACGTCAATGGCCCAATCTCTGGAAATGCTACAGAACCTTCTCTATCCACAACAAGCGTAAAGACTTCACTCTTTTGCCCAAACAGTTGCACTTCTAACTCATCACCTGGACCCAATACATATTCCAAAGGCACAGGCACATCTGTTGCTGGTGCAAAGGTTGTGGGTACTCCTGCAAATAAATCATAACCAAACTGTTGTAAGTCTTGGGTATGAACAACCAATGATTCCGACTCATCAACAAAGTCTGCAAATGTAGGTTTTAATTTAATTTCTTCTTGCTGAATAACTAGTTCATCTTGTTTATTTTCAACAACCTGGATTTTTCCATCAATCACTTTGCCTTGAGGATTCTCTTGTTGGTTTTGAACACTCTCTTCTAGCGCACTTTTTTCTGGCTCTCTTGGGTTCAATGTCTTTGGTTCAGTTATTTCATCATTACCAATATTCTTGGGAACACTTACCCCATATTGCTTAGCAAGTGCTGCTTTATCTTGCGGTGAAAGCTGCTCAACCATACGCAGTTGGTCAGGCGTTAAGCCTGCGGCAGATACAGCCATCGGCATAACCACCAACATCATCAATGTCCATCTTACAAATGTTTGCATGAAACTTTCCTTTTACCCTTTCCTATCTTACCCATGTTGGATCTGTAGCGTCCAAATTTCTCGGTGTGATGCGTTTAGCTTCACCACCCCAAACGGGCACACTATATATATGTTTTTTACCGTATTTCTCCGCCGCATACAAAATAATCTGACCATTCGGCGACCACGTTGGCGACTCAATCCTTTGCCCTGTTGCTAAATAGCGTAGTCCAGAGCCATCCACATGTACAGTGGCAATAGCATATTCCCAGTCTTTTTTAGTGACAAATGCAATTCTATCACCAATGGGCGCCCACACAGGCGAAGTATTATAGCTGGCATCCAAACTGATTCGTTCTGCACGCCCGCCCGACACAGGTGTACGATAAATTTGCGGTGTTCCACTGCGGTTACTGGTAAAAGCAATCCATTTCCCATCAGGTGACCATGTAGGTGTGGTATCAATCGCACTATTGTGTGTTAATTGTTTCCATTTTTTCTTTTGAATATCATAAATGTGAACTTCACTGTTACCCGTATAGGATAATGTTGCCGCAATGAAACGACCATCTGGAGAAAATTCAGGTGTACTATTCAACCCCTTAAATTGCGCAAACTTTTTACGCTCACCACTTAAAACATCAAAAAATTCCAACCTTGGGCGTCTATCAACATAGGTATTCAAAGCAATTGTTGAGCGATTTGGAGACAAATCAGGCGACAATAAAATACTAAAACCTTTGCCCACAGCTTGCATATGCCGCCCATCATGATCCATCATCATTAAATCTGAATAGTTCGAACCTTTATGCACAAATACAATTTGAGATGTAAAATAACTCGGCAAACCTGTTTGCTGGTGATAAATATAATCTGCAATACGGTGGGAAAAGTTTCTCCCTATTTTTTCATTTTGCTGTTGAATGTTTTGCTCTGCCAATAGTTTTTGATTAAACGGGTTGTGGATTTGCACATTTGCCGCCCAGCCGTATGTATCTTTATTTAATTTGACTAACACCAGAATATCTGTGCCAATAATACGCCAATCTGCATAATCAACATGTTTTACAGCATCATCCGCTCCCACCAAAAAACTTAAAGGATCAAGACTTTTAAATGAGCGACTGGCATCCAAATCTTGCGTAATCACACTGGTTAATAATGAAGTTTCTGCTGTGTAATCCTCTTCTGACGAAACCAACAGCGCTAGGTTGAGTGGCTTGTAAGAAGATTGGTAAACCTCAAACTCAACGGCAAACGCCTTGCTCATAAAAAGCAAGGCGCAGCATAATACTATTCCTAAACGCAGTGTTTGCATTAAAAATTAATTATTTTTCAATCGCAAGCAATTCAACTTCAAAAATAAGTGTTGAATTCGGACCAATCTTAGCACCCGCGCCACGCTCACCATATGCAAGCTCAGAAGGGATAAAGAAACGGAATTTACTGCCTACTGGCATCAAAGCTACACCTTCAGTCCAACCTTTAATCACACCATTAAGAGGGAATGAGATTGGCTGACCACGTGAGTAAGATGAGTCAAACTCTACGCCATCAATCGTTGTACCTTTATAATGTACTTTAACCGTATTTTCTGCTTTAGGTTTCACACCATCACCCATTGTAATGACTTCATACTGCAAACCACTATCAGTAACCTTCACACCGTCTTTTTTAGCATTCTCCGCTAGGAAAGCGACACCTTTGGCTTTGTTGTCGGCAGCCGCATTTTTACGTTTCGCCATATCTTCAGCTTGTTTTTTGCGAAAGAATGTTTGCTTAATGTTGGCTGCAACTTCTTCTACTAATTTTGGTGTAGTGTCACTTAGAACATCTCTAACTGCTGCTGAAAATGCATCCGCATCCACATCTGCATCCAAATTTTTCAGCGACTTACCCACATCCATACCCATCGCATAACTCAATTTTTGTGCATCCGTATCCAATGTTACATCTTTTGGAACAACTTTTCCTGCATCTTGATTACACGCCACCAAACCAACAACAGCCAATGATATTACTACTAACTTCACTTTCATGTTTCTCTCCTTATACATTATTTAAACTTATTCCCACTCAATCGTTGCAGGTGGTTTCCCCGACACATCATAAACCACACGGTTAATACCCCGAACCTCATTGATAATACGGTTCGACACTTTACCCAATAAACTATACGGCAATTCTGCCCAGTGCGCAGTCATAAAGTCTTGTGTCACTACCGCGCGTAGCGACACCACCCATTCATAAGTACGCCCATCGCCCATCACACCTACAGATTTTACAGGTAAAAAAACCACAAATGCTTGTGCTGTTTTATCGTACCAACCCGAAACACGTAGCTCTTCAATAAAGATAGCATCTGCTCTGCGCAAAAGGTCAGCATATTCTTTTTTCACTTCACCCAAAATACGTACGCCAAGACCAGGGCCAGGAAATGGGTGGCGGTACACCATTTCACGTGGCAACCCAAGCGCCACACCCAATTCACGCACTTCATCTTTAAATAATTCGCGCAATGGCTCAAGCAATTTGAGGTGAAGCGTATCAGGAAGCCCACCCACATTATGGTGAGATTTGATAGTATGTGCCTTTTTGGTTTTTGAGCCTGCTGATTCAATCACATCAGGATAAATCGTGCCTTGTGCCAACCACTTAGCATTGGGCAAACGCTCTGCTTCATCCTGAAAAATATGCACAAACTCTCTGCCGATAATTTTACGTTTTTCTTCAGGTTCAGACACACCAGCAAGCGCATCCAAGAAAACCTTTTCCGCATCCACACGGTCAACTTTTACACCCAGATTGCCTGCAAACATTTCCATCACTTGCTCGCCTTCATTGAGACGCAACAAACCATTATCCACAAAAATACAAGTCAACTTGTCACCAATAGCGCGTTGCAATAAAGCTGCTGCCACCGAAGAATCTACGCCACCAGACAGACCAAGGATAACTTCTTCATCACCAACTTGTTCGCGAATTTTAGCCACCGCTTCATCAATGTAATGCGGCATATTCCAATCACGTTTACAGCCGCAAATTTCATGCACAAAGCGCGATAATATCGCTGTGCCTTGATGCGTATGCGTGACTTCAGGGTGGAATTGTAAGGCATAAAACTTGCGCGATTCATCTGCCATACCTGCAATGGGCGTGGCATCATTGCTACAAATAACTTTAAAACCTTCAGGAATAGCAGTGACCTTATCACCGTGGCTCATCCAAACATCAAGCACACCACCAGCCTTATCTTCAATATCGCGAAGCAAAGCCGAATCACCTGATGATGTGATTTCAGCATAACCAAATTCACGTGTTGCCCCTGCTTCCACAGAGCCGCCCAATTGTGCAGCCATGGTTTGCATACCAAAGCATATACCAAGCACAGGCACACCCATTTCAAACACACACTGGGGTGCCGTAAATGTTTCCTCATCATTGACAGAGTTAGGGCCACCCGAAAGAATAATACCCGATGGGTTAAACGCTTTAATATCCGCCTCATTCATATCCCATGGGTGAATTTCACTGAACACTTCAGCTTCACGTACTCGGCGCGCTATTAATTGTGTATATTGAGAACCAAAATCAAGAATTAGAAGTTTATCTTTATTATCTGTCACGAATTAAGACTCCATTCTATAGTTCGGTGCTTCTTTGGTGATGGTCACATCATGCACATGCGATTCACGCAAACCCGCACCCGTGATACGAACAAACTTAGCTTTCTTGTGCATATCTTCAATGGTTGCTGCACCGACATAACCCATAGATGCTCTCAACCCACCAACGAGCTGATGCAAAGTATCACCAATAGGACCTTTATAGGCCACGCGACCTTCAATACCTTCAGGCACAAGCTTCATAGCTTCATCCACATCGCCTTGGAAGTAACGATCTTTACTGCCCAACTCCATAGCACCTATCGAACCCATACCTCGGTATGACTTATATGTGCGCCCTTGGAATAAAATCTTTTCGCCTGGTGCTTCATCTGTTCCTGCAAACATGGAACCAAACATACATGTTGATGCACCTGCCGCCATCGCTTTCGCAAAGTCACCTGAAAATTTGATACCACCATCGCCAATCACAGGTACACCTGCACTCGCTGCCATTTGCGCACATGCCATAATGGCTGATAATTGGGGAACACCTACACCTGCTACCATGCGTGTTGTACAAATTGAACCTGGACCAATACCGACTTTGACTGCATCAGCACCTGCATCAATCAATGCCTTGGTCGCTTCCGCCGTAGCGATGTTGCCACCAATGATTTGCACATCATCACCATATTGTTTTTTCAAATCTGCAATTTGTTGAATCACGCCTTGAGAATGACCATGAGCTGTATCTACAATTACCGCATCCACACCTGCTTCATACAAGGCTTCAAAACGCGCCACTTCTTTTTCGCCAACACCCATAGCAGCAGCAGTTAGCAACCTGCCCAAATCATCACGCACTGCATTGGGGTGCTCGGATGCTTTTTCAATATCACGCACAGTCATCATACCACACAATTCACCTTGGTTATTCACCATAGGTAGCTTTTCAATGCGGTGCTCACGGAATAACTGTTTGCACATTTCAATACTTGTTCCTGAAGTGATGGTGATAAGGTTTTCACGCTTGGTCATCATATCCAACACACGTTTGCGTCCATCATTCTCAAATCGAATATCACGGTTGGTAATGATACCACTTAATTTACCATTGCTATCCAACACAGGGAACCCAGAAAAACCGTGGGCTAGCGCAAGGTTGCGCACTTCTTCCAGCGTCATGTCTTCTCTTGCAGTTAACGGCTCTTGCACCACGCCTGCTTCATAACGCTTCACTTTGCGCACTTCATCAGCTTGCTGCTCAACGGTAAGGTTTTTATGAATAACACCAATGCCGCCTTCTTGGGCAAGGGCAATGGCAGTGCCCGATTCGGTCACTGTGTCCATCGCTGCGGAAACCACAGGGATATTTAAAGATATTTTATTGGTGAATTTTGATGCTGTTTGAACCGTTGCAGGAAGCACGGAGCTCGCTTGAGGCACGAGCAACACATCATCAAATGTATATGCCTCTTCAATCATGTTTCCTGAAAGTGGGGTTAATGAAGACACGGACTTCCTCCTGAACTTGAAGTCAGCCGCATACTATAAAACCGCTAGCATTTCACAAGTCTAATAATGTGGCGGTGGTGCTTCTTGCTCTGGTGTGGTTTGCCCTGTTTCCGTATGATTGATATAACTTTGAAGCTGCCGCAGTACTTTATCAATCTTATCTATTTGATTTTGCTGATAAATTACCACTTCATTCAGCTCTTGAATCAGATGCTCCTGATAAGATATTTTCGTTTCCAAAGCTTCTAATCTTGTATCCAATCTGACATCCATCCCGTTTTCTATATCCTTAGGCATACGCATATCATACCTTTAACGCCATCACTGATGGATGGTTTAGCTCTTCATTTTGATGAAAGCCCTGCACCAGCAACACTGAATCACCATCGCCTGCCAAATCATATTGTTTCACCAGCGCTTTGACTATATCCACTTGGTTCTCAGGCAAACATGACTCCACCAGCACAGGGATCACCCCCCAAAGCATATTCATTTTTCGACATGCTTCCGCACGAGGTGATATACCCAAAATCGGTGCTTCTGGTCTTGCCGAGCTGATGGTTGCTGCCGTCTCCCCAGAGCAAGACAACACCGCAATGCCACGCACCATCAAATCCCGTGATAACTGGGCTGTAGAGCGCGCTACCGCACTACCAAAAGGCAACACCATATGCTCTTTGACTACCTCGGATGAAGCAAACGCATTCTTCTTCCATAAAAATGCCTCCGCATGAAGAATCACACGGCTCATCATTTCCACAGCAGCCACGGGATAAGCGCCTACAGCAGTTTCGCCCGAAAGCATGATACCGCAAGCACCACTGCTTACCGAATGAAAAATATCGGTGGCTTCTGCCCGAGTTGGACGCGAATGTTCAATCATGGATTCCAACACCTGTGTCGCCACAATCACAGGTTTATGATAAAGCCTTGCCACATCAACCAGCATTTGTTGCGCGATAGGTACTTGCTCTGGCGGTAACTCCACGCCCAAATCACCACGCGCCACCATCACCACATCTGAAGCCTGCACAATAGCATCAGCATCCTCTAGCGCCTCAGGCCTTTCAATTTTCGCCACTATGCCACACTTCGCCCCTTGCTCATCCAATCGCGCTCTTAGTTGCAAAATATCCTCAGCACTGCGCACAAATGAAAGCGCTACAAAATCAATACCTAAACCCACCGCAAAGGCAGCATCTTTAACATCTTTTTCTGTCATCGCTGGCGCAGACACATCTGAATCAGGAAGATTGATACCTTTATGTTCGCCCAGCTCACCGCCATGAACCACCAAACAACGCACATCCGTATCTTCAATACTTAGCACTTGAAGCTCCATCTCCCCATCAGCGAGAAAAATCCTATGCCCTACTGCAATATCTTGGATAAGATTTTTATACTGAGATGGTATCAATCCCTGCTCGCCCACCACATCACACACTGTCATCACCACTTCTTCACCTTGGTTTAAAACAATACTTCCCTCTTTAAATGTTCCTGTGCGTATTTTTGGGCCGCATAAATCCGCCAGAACTGCGATATGTCTGCCTTTTTCTTGCGCCACCTTACGAATCATTTGGTAGCTCTGCTCATGCGTTTTGTGTTCGCCATGAGACATGTTCAGCCGAAACACATCCGCACCTTTATCAATCAGTTGTGCAATCGTCTTTTGATTTGCGCTCGCAGGGCCAATCGTGGCAATAATTTTTGTTCTTTTATGTTTTAAAAGCGCGAAACTTGATGCTAAATTCATGATTGACCCCCACCTCTACTCGTTTACTGCATAAACAAAGAGAATTTATGCGCCATAGATACGCTGAACACATGAGCGGCAAAGCCACCTTTAGGCGCATCTATGCGACCCAATTGCAACAGCATATCATAATCCTTGCTCACCGCATAAGATAAACCTGCATTCACTTGCCAAACCAAGCCGCCGCCCACAGCCAAGCCACCACCGCCAGCAGCGCCTACAAGCAACTCGCCTTCAGCTGCCCATTTTTGCATAAATGGGTAACGCCCACCAAGCCCCAACAAACCCGTCATATAGCCACCAGCTTGCCCTTCATAAGCGGCAATACCTTGCCCAGTTACAAACCAATGGTCAGTAAAGAAAAAATCATTTTGAAAACCAAGTAAGTTCACATCGCGGTCAGCATGATGCACACGCCACACAGCATTGGTCTTGGGCAATTCTGCATATGTCTGGTGCACCATTCGCACCCGCATATGTTCTACATCATAAGCGCCCAAGGCAGATAGCGACAGGCTCTCACCTCTACCAACCTTAGGCGTATGAAAAGTTTGATAGATTTTCAGGCTATAACTTTTGGCTTTAAAATTTGCTATCACCGAATCTACCCAGCCTGCCTCTAGTTCTAACGCCACATCATCGGTTAACATGGCTTGTGCACCTACAGCTACCTTGGTTAATAATCCGCCGCCTGTATCGACATTCCCACCGCCTGCTACCCCTGCCGAAAGCAAAGCTTTAAGCTTGAAATTATCACCAATATTTTGATATACACCTGCCCCCAATAGTATCTGCATATAACCATTACTTCGACCTTGCATAGCGCCTGCTGATGCCATGGATAAAAAAGTTGCTGTATTCAATGTTTGCTGCCATTCAACACCAACCAAACCTAAACTAGGGTATTGCGCACTACCTGAAGATGTCCGAACGCCCTGCGGCACATCATAGGCTTGATAGGTGAGCGCAAATTGATTCTCATTCTTGCTCTCCCAAGCATGCGTTGCCTCTTTAGGCATATCCAACCATTCATCACCAATCAAACTTTGAAAGCGATAAACGTAAGATGCATAAGCCTGTGTGCTTGCAACATGACCATTGGGGAAATCAATGCGGCTTAAACCTAAGCCTAAGTCACCTGCACTACCACGCCAGCTTAAGCCAAGGTGTTCTCGCAGCATCAAACCGCCACCTTGGAGTTGGTAGCCACCATGCCCACCCCCTGCACCTACAAACAAACCTGCATGCGCAGAAAAATCCTCATCAAATTCATATTTTGCATCACTTGCAAAACCTAAAGTAATAAAGCCGCCTCGCTCACCAACAACTGAGCCATAGGCTCCTGCCCCCAACGATAGCCAAGGCACTGCATCCAGAGAAAAGAGTAAGTTTCCACCCAGCAGCCCCATCTTTTCATCATCAAATTCTTTTAGCGTTAGTGTTTCAAAGATAAATGCAAACGTGGCCTCTTGCGCTGACAAGCTAACCTCTTCCGCTCGCGTTTGAGTGCTGAAAAAAAATATCAAAGTTATAGCTGCAAGGACTTTCATAGCCGCGAAACATAACATCTTTTTTTTATTTGTGTTCTCTTCTAAAAGCTCAAGGTGAAAAACCATCATCCTAAAAGTAAAAGCACCTTCGCTTTTATCTCCAGCCCATCACTGAGGCTTGGTACTTTCGGAAAACAAACAGGAACATATTGCATCCACGATTCAGTGAACAAGCTTTCTTAAGAGTTTGAGCTTTAAAAAGAACTCCTTCCGCCGTTGAAAATTCTAACTGTAAGCCCCCCCAAAGCCCCTATTCTACCTTGGTCGCCCACACGCACACGATAACTTGCTGCACATTGCAAAAGGATTAATCCTAATGATAATTAGACCTTATATTAAGAAACAGCTACCATTCGTATTCTATACATTTTTATGCCTTTTTTAAGGGAGTTGGTAATGAAATATTCAATGCAATTAATTACAGTTTTAACAGTTGTTTTTATGTCATATAATGGTATCGCCTATGCAGGAGATGACGAAGACGGTGATGACCATGGCAGCAAAGATAGTGGTACAACAATTATTGTTGGTCCCGCTGGCCCTCAAGGTCCAATCGGTTTAACTGGCGCAACAGGTGCTGCTGGCACAAACGGTATTGATGGATTAAATGGTGCTGACGGTGCAGTTGGTCCTCAAGGTCCAATCGGTTTAACTGGCCCACAAGGTCCTGCTGGAACAAATGGTATTGATGGATTAAATGGTGCTGACGGTGCAGTTGGCCCTCAAGGTCCAATCGGTTTAACTGGCCCGCAAGGTCCTGCTGGATTAAATGGTGCTGACGGTGCAGTTGGTCCTCAAGGTCCAATCGGTTTAACTGGCCCACAAGGTCCTGCTGGAACAAATGGTATTGATGGATTAAATGGTGCTGACGGTGCAGTTGGCCCTCAAGGTCCAATCGGTTTAACTGGCGCAACAGGTGCTGCTGGCACAAACGGCATTGATGGTAT
>JALUNK010000088.1 GCA_027055255.1 Ghiorsea sp. | reverse complement strand
CACTACTACTTACCTTTTCTTCAAAATTTTCTGCTGTTAAATCAACTGTTGCCATCACTACTCTCCTGTTAATATATTATCATATTCTAATGTATAGGGCTTTATTTTTAATATTCAACCCCTTTTGCATATTATGTTTATGTCTTAACACTAAGCAGGTAAAACAACCCCACCCACGCCAAATGCTAGCATGATGGTGAGCATAGGCACGCTAGAGTTAATGCGCCCATCTTTTGCCATTTGTACAGCTTCCTCACGCGATACCCAAAAGCTTCGAATATCCTCATGCTC
Source organism: Ghiorsea sp. (assembly GCA_027055255.1). Lineage (GTDB taxonomy): Bacteria > Pseudomonadota > Zetaproteobacteria > Mariprofundales > Mariprofundaceae > Ghiorsea. Next base: position 2,432 of record JALUNK010000088.1, on the reverse strand, counting down.
TTCATCCAAGCCGCCGCCTTCAGATACAGGTTTATCTTTATCCACATGACCCAAATACATATACAAACATTCCGATGTGCCACCGGGCGAAGCGTAGGTTTTACCCAAGAATTGAACATCAAACGGTTCATAACCTGCCTCTTCAATGGATTCTCGAATGGCGCACTGCACTTTATCTTCGCCCTCACCCAACATGCCCGCCACCACTTCAATCATCCAAGCGTTTTCATCACGCACCGCAGGCGCAATACGAAACTGCTCAATCAACAGCACTTCATCGCATTGTTTATCATACAATAGAATAGCAACCGCATCACCACGCTCCAAAAGCTCGCGTTCTATACTTAATGAGCCGCCTTTGAATGTGTCATGCTCCACTTCAAAACCTTCATACTTAAAAAAGCCCTGATAAAGCGTATCTTTCTTTACAATTTTATAGTCCATGATGTTCCTTATTCGCCAATGAGATGTAACAACACACGCCGTTGCATAGGTGCATAGCGGTGTTCATAAAGATATACAGCCTGCCAAATACCCAACGCTGCTCTAGCTTGTGTTACAGGAATGGTTAGCGATACAGCCGTAAGCGCCATTCGAATATGCGCAGGCATATCATCATCACCTTCATCACGATGTAAGAAATCAGGGTCACCATCTTGAATAAGTTTATTCATAAACATTTCCATATCGGTAAGCACATCAGGGTCAGCATTCTCCTGAATCATCAGCGAGCAACTGGTGTGCTGCACAAATAAAGTGACAACACCTGTTTGAATATCCTGCGCTGCTATCCAACTTTGTAGCTCTCTTGTAAAATTCGTAAATCCACGTCCTTGGGCGTTAATGGTTAGGGTTGTTTGTGCTTGTTTCATACAAGCAAGCATGGATGAGAACAGGCAAATGCTCAAGAACTAAAGCCACATAAACCCTAAAACAACTGTTTCACTCTCCAAAGAGACATCTAATCACTTATTTCCACTAAAAAAAGAAACTATCACCTAGCTTGGTGAGCCCAGTTAATACATCGTTATGTTTTTTACCTCATATTATTATAGTCTGGATTATATTTTTTTAGTATTGGAATAAGCTTGCCGTGGTTGATTGTAAACTTCATCTCTATTCTTCCACCAGAGGGACAACAATTACCATCCCCTTCATTCCATACAGGGCTTATATATGAGAGGTTCTCTAAACTAAAAGCACCTCCCTTCCATATCCCATGTTTTGGCGGAAGAAGTTCTTTTAATGTGCTTTCAATAGAACTCATATCAAGTGTGACTGGAAGCCCATTATCTGGGTCAATAACAAAATATTTTTCATAAAAGTGGCTACCAGTTCCTGGCACCCGAATCTTTGATACAAGAATAGCTACTTCAGCAGTATTAATTATATATGATGGTGTAATATCCAATTTCGTTGGCCAAGGAAATAAGCTATATAATATCTTGAAAGTGCTTGGTGCTGTTTCCAGAATAATTTGTTTTAGTTGAATGTCTTTATCGTTAACAATCACATCATAAACATTGAAGTCATTCCATTTTCCAATGAAAGAAACACTAGGTTTAGAAGTGAATGGTATTTTTTTCTCTTTTATTTGCCATTTTAAATCACCATGAATTTCCATTACATTTTCTATGTAGTGCTCAGTGACTTCATGCTGAGGTTTTTGCTTAGCTGGAAACACGCCTCCACCGTCACCTGATTTAGCATCATCAGACCATACTAACCACTCACGACCTGTTTCAATTTTTCGCCAGAAAATGGGTAATGGTCTTGAAATATCTTGCAATTGAGAGGCTTTAGCATTGGTCATGTGAATTAGGCATTGAGCCTCAATATATTTGGCAGGGTAATGAGTCTTTGATTTGAAGGAGCTTATGTGGGTACAATTTTTATCTCTATATTTTATCCACTCTTTTTGAGCTTCACGTAATAACTTTTCATTTTCGGGGTCAGAAGACCTGATTAATTGCCTATATTCATCATTCAATCTCTTATCAACGACATTTAGCTTACATTTAAAATACTCATCAATTGTTGAGCTATTATACAAGCTATCACAATTTGTTTCAGCGTTAGCAATTGATATAGATATAAAGCTTATGATTACAAAAATTATAAAAATCTTCATTGTATTCTCCATTGTTCTAACATTAGCCCAAACCTTTGCAACGCTGTATAAGAGCGATGGGGTCAGCACTTGAACCTTGAATATCCCCCCACCATTCTTAATAAAGTTTTGGGTGCAGAGTACATATTCAACCTATTACGACCCATTTATTCGTTTAATCCCTCTCTTCTCAAGCTGCTTATCATGCCATTTACTTAATAGGATAAGCCCTGTTATAGCCCCAAGTAGTGCAAAGCCCATATCTGATTGGGTATCCCATATATAACCTTGTGTGCCTAAGAAGGCTTCCGCTCCTTCTCCC
>JALUNK010000087.1 GCA_027055255.1 Ghiorsea sp. | reverse complement strand
CACTAGCCACATTAAATGGCAAATTCTTCGCTAGTGCTGCTAGTAACGTGGTAGCTCCTGTAAAGCTTATTATCACAAGTTCTGATGGCACCACTTGGTCTCGTTTGTTTAAGAATCCAGTGGGAAATCTCGGCACTGTCGTAAACTTAGGTAATAGTCTAATTATTCAATATACAGATAGTACAGGCAGCTATACGTTAACAACAGCGGATGGAGTCACGTGGAGTCGTGACAATGCTATAGCGAATATAAAACTGATTAATGGATTTACAACAAGTTCCGGAACTTTTTCGATAGGTGAAAATAGGAATTATGACTATGGCGGCATTTACCAAAGAAACTAAAAACCACAAACAAAAGGGCTATTCATGTAGCCCTTTTATTTACTCCTTTCGCCCAAAAAGCCTATCCATATCATTTAAAGATAAGCGAACATAGGTGGGTCTACCATGATTGCATTGTGCGATATTCGGTGTTTTTTCCATTTCTCGTAGCAGGTTCATTTGTTCTTCATGGCTAAGTGTGCGCCCTGCTTTAATCGAACCTTTACAGGCTCGATTGCCTAACCAACGCTCTAGGATGCGCCCCAAACCTGTTTTATCGCCTTCGGTTTCAATACCCAATAATATGCATGATTCAATCAGTTCAGCAACCAATTCAGCAGGTGGCTCCTTGCTCAACATCGCAGGCACACTATGAATCAATACCGATTCATCATCTTCAATAGATACCGATACTGCAAAAGCATTCAATGCCTCTAGGTTATCATGAAGCCAAGCCAAACTTTCACCATCCAGCTCTAATGATTCAGATGTAAGCATCATTTGTGCAGCCACTTTGCCACCCGATAATTGCGCTTTTAGCTTTTCAAAAGTCATGCGCTCATGTGCTGCATGTTGATCCACCAAGATGATGCCTTCATCGGTTTGTGAAAGCACATAACATTGATGAATTTGTGCCAAGGGTTGCCCCAAGTCCAGCGCATCTTCCACGCCATACCCTTCTTGATTTGCATTCGGCGCGGAAAACAAAAGCCTTTGCACATCAGCAGGCACTGTGTTGCTTGGCCTTGCTCTGTAATTTGCAGAAACTTCTGACACAAACCTAGGCATGGTGCTATGCGAAGCTGCTTGTGGTGATGAATACTGTGATGATGAATAAGACGCTTGCATAGCATTTAAGGCCTTGTCTGTCGTCGTAGAAGCCACAGCTTGCCCCATGCGCTCAATGCCAGCCCGCACACAGCCCACAATGGCTGAAAACACACTTTGCGGCGACTTAAAACGAACTTCTCGTTTGGCAGGATGCACATTCACATCCACGGCCGCAGGGTCAATATCCATACGAATCACAGCCACTGGATAGCGGTCATGAAACATTACATCCCGATAACCTGCCCTTAAAGCCGCAATCAGTTGTTTATCTCGAATCACCCGCCCATTCACCAAAAACATCATGCGTGTACTATCTCTATGATGATAGGTTGGAAGGCCTAAGAAACCACGAATTTGAATACCATCATGCTCAATATTTTGGCTGATAAAATTATCGGCAAAATCTTTACTCATCATCGCCAATACACGCTGTTCTTCACTTTGGCTGATAAAATCAAAGCGTTTGCGTCCATCAAACCCTAAAGACATAGCAACATTGGGATGCGCCAACGCTAGTCCTTTGAACACATCAGCAATGGCGGCTTCCTCGGTTTTGTCGGTGCGCATAAATTGTAAACGCGCAGGTGTGTTTAAGAAAATATCTGCAATTTCGATTTTGGTACCTTTGCGCTTGGGCGCAGGTCGGACTTCTGTGTTTATCCCACCATCCACACGCACTTCCACGCCCTCTTGGCTCTCTTTGCTGCATGTGGTCATGCGAAAGCGTGACACAGAGGCAATCGAAGGCAATGCTTCGCCCCTAAAGCCGTGGGATGCGATGTAATGTAAGTCTGCAGCTGTTTCTATCTTACTGGTAGCATGGCGCTCCAATGCAAGCTCTGCATCGCTTGCTGACATGCCGCTGCCGTCATCTTCAATTTCAATTTTCTTTTTACCCGCTCCTGTGATGCGCACAACAATCTTTTTTGCACCCGCATCCACGCTGTTTTCCATCAATTCTTTCACAGCAGAAGCTGGTCGCTCCACCACTTCGCCAGCGGCAATTTGGTTGGCCACTTGGGGTGGTAGAATATGGATATACGACTGACTCATAGAGCAACCCTAGCCAACTCTTGGCTTTAATCCAAAAATAACTTAAACTTGTTCTTGTTGCATACAAATGGAGGCTGCCATGAATGAAGAAAACAAAGCATACGATATGAACACAATTGTAAAAGATAAAAGCATTTGGGTTCGCCTACTCTACATGCTGCTATTTGCTTTCCTTTATTCGGTGGCTGAATTTGTTATTTTCGCTGTGGTTGTATATCAATTTTTACACGTCTTGCTTACAGGCGGCGATAAAGATGAAAGAATTGCCAACTTGGGCAGCCAGCTTTCAGCTTATGTCTATCAAATCTTACAATTTCAAACCTTTAATACTGAGACCAAACCCTTCCCTATGGAAGATTGGCCAGAGACAGATGCCGTATCCATGAGCAGTGAAACAGCGGAAAAAACTACACCTAAAACCGCAGCAGCAAAGAAAACAACAACCAGAAAAACCACAACGCGTAAACCAGCCGCTAAAAAAACTGCCACCGCCAAAAAAGCACCTGCGAAAAAGGCAGCAACACGCAAACCACGAGCTAAAAAAGCAGAGACTAAAGCAGATGATGCGGGCGATAACAAACCTGCTGATGATGATGCTCCTAAAGCCTCATAAGCCGCAATTGTCATCTGTGACTAGCGAAGTATTTTATTACAATTAAGAAGGAAAGCTTATGAATATTGTAGAAATACCTTTTGTTAAAAAAGTGGGGATAAATAAAAATAAAGATGGTTTCCTTGGACTAGCATTTGATGAGAGTATCCACAATCACCTTCAATCCATACATGCCAGCGCGCAGTTTGCACTTGCTGAAACTGCTAGTGGGGAGATGTTACAAACTGAGTTTCCAGAACTTGTAGGTAAAGTTATTCCTGTGTTGAGGGACTCACAAATTAAATTTAGAAAGCCTGCTCTAAAATCTATTTCAGCCTTTCCTTCTATTTCAAGTGATTCTATTCATAAATTCAAAGAGCATATGTTAAAAAAAGGTCGTGCATCTATAACTGTTAATGTTGAGATAAAAGATACTGAAGGAATTATTACATCCACGGGTGAATTCAACTGGTTTGTACAGCAAATTAATTGAAGAAACAGAGTACAAAAATCTGGCGACACAGCTATTAAGGACTTTTGTTGTTGCAAGCACAAAAAACAAAGATTATTTCCAGCACCTTTTACATTAAGACTCTTGGCAAGCTCTGCTTAAAAAATCCATTCTATCTACACCAAAGAATAACTGAGGGCGAACATCGCCATGCAATACAAACGTAGGCACACCAAACGCACCCGATTTTAAGGCTTGCCCAGTATATTCATCCAGTTGCTGTTTACCTTGTTCATGCGCCAAGCTTTGCCAAGCCTTGGGCAATTCTTTTTGTTTGAATACATCATCAAGCCAGCTTGTTTCTTTGATGTTTACATCACCCGACCAAATCGCTTCAAACACAGCTTTGCAATACGTTGCCCTATCCTCACCCTCTAAACCCATGGCAATATACATGGCAGATCGGCTATCAAAAGTGCCCGGACGAATCATTTTGAAGGGTACATCCAAATATGCTGCCCACCGCTTTAAGTCCCGCAGCGAATACAAAGCCTTGTTTTTGATGGTTGCAGGCGGTGTATTGCCTGAAAGTTTGATCAGTTTAGGCAAATTCACAGGTATCCAGTTGACCTGAACATCATGCTCAGCTTGAAATTTATCCATTTTCATCACTGCCAAATATGTATAAGGGCTGATAAAGTCGAAATAGAAATCTATCTTTTTCATAATTTTCCCCACGGGGCTGCACCCCAAATCAGTACATTCTGCGTTGCTTGTCATTCATTTGAAAGTATCAAACTTCTTTCCTCGCGCCTTGACTGATACTAATTTGGCATCACAGCGCATCTATAGAAACAAAAGCTAACTTACAGGATATGTATAAAAATACCACTCACTTTTAGCCGCGCCCAAAGCATCATAAACCGTTTGCGCTTGTTTATTGTCGGGTGCTGTAACCCACTGCAAACGCGTAGCACCTTGCGCTTTGGTATAGTCTGCACAATATTTGATTAAGCTTTTGGCTATGCCTTGCCCACGATAATCAGGCAAGGTGTATAAATCATTTAATACGGCAACTTTGGCTGTGATACTTGTGGTATAAGAAAAATAAACCGTGGCAAAAGCAACGGCTTTCCCCTCTTTTCGATAGAGAAACAAACAACCTTTATCACTGCTCTCTCCAAACTGACTGAAAAAGGTTTTATTCCTTGCATCATCAATATCTGCAACATGATAAAATTCCATATAGGCGCGCACCAAGGGCAGCACTTCATCCAAGTTCTTTTCAGAGACTACTTCAATCAATGCTCATCTCCTTCGACCCAAGCCAAAACATATAACATATGGTGAATCAAATTTATTTATCACGTCATTCCCGTGAAAACGGGAATCCAGTACCATCTAAATATGAGTGTCAAGTGGATGCCCGATAAAAGAACTCGGGCATGACGGTAACTCTAAACATAAATGATGATGGCATTACTTTTTAGATTTGCTCCCGTGTTTTGTGGAACACAATCTCAGGATGCTGCTCTTCGGTGTAGCTTAGCTTCCAAGCCGAAGGTGCAAGATAGGTTAAAAAACCATCACCATCTTCTGCCAAGTTGGCATCAAATAGCTTTTTAAAGGCTGCAAGCTTCTTATCATCTTCGCATGTAACCCAACGCGCCACCTGAAAGTCAGTGCCCACATAATCAGCATCCACTTTATATTCAGCATTCAACCGCGCTACCGTGACTTCAAACTGAAGCACACCAACCGCACCTAGGATATAGTCACCACCCAAGAAAGTGCGGAATACTTGCACAGCACCTTCTTCAGAGAGCTGAATCAACCCCTTATGCAATTGCTTGCGCTTAAGCGGGTCATTCAAACGAATGCGGCGGAACATTTCAGGCGCAAAGTTGGGCACACCTGTAAATTTAAGCGGCTCTTTGCTGGTGAATGTATCACCAATACGAATCGTACCATGATTGTGAATACCAATAATATCGCCCGCATACGCTTCTTCCACATGCGCTCTATCTTGTGCCATAAAAATGGTGGCATTAGGGATTTTAATATCTTTTGCCAGCCTATGATGGCGAACCGTCATACCCTTGGTGTATTTACCTGAACACAATCTGAAAAATGCAATCCTATCTCTATGCTGAGGATCCATATTGGCTTGAATTTTAAAGCAAAATGCCGAAAAATCTTTTTCCGTAGGCTCAACCACACGCTCTACCGCCTCTCTTGGCTGCGGTGATGGTGAAAATTCAACAAAGGCATCGAGCAACTCTCGGACACCAAAATTATTAATCGCAGAACCAAAGAATACAGGTGTTTGCGAACCTTTAAGAAACTCCTCTAAATCAAATGGGTTGGCAGCCCCTTCCAACAGCTCAATTTCTTCGCGCAATTCATCGGCTTGGGAGCCTAACAACTCATCCAACTTGGGGTCGTCCAAGTTATCAATGGCAATGGCATCTGCAATATCATCACTACCTGGCATAAACAAATGCAGTTGTTTCTTATACAAGTTGTACACGCCTTTAAAGGCTTTACCCATACCAATCGGCCAAGAAAGTGGCGCACATTCAATTTGTAGCTTTTCTTCAATATCTGCCAACAAATCCAAAGGCTCTAGGCCTTCCCTATCCAGTTTATTGATAAAGGTAATGATGGGCGTATTACGCATGCGACAAACTTCCATCAATTTTAGCGTCTGCCCTTCCACACCTTTACCCGAATCAATCACCATCATGGCTGAATCCACAGCCGTGAGCACGCGATATGTATCTTCGGAGAAGTCTTGGTGACCTGGGGTATCGAGCAGATTGATTTCGTAATCTTGACCATTCACCGCATAGTTAAACTTCATCACCGATGAAGCCACGGAAATACCACGGTCTTGCTCAATTTTCATCCAATCAGATGTAGCATGTCTATCCGTCTTGCGTGACTTCACAGCACCCGCCATCTGAATGGCGCCCCCAAAGAGCAGCAGCTTCTCAGTCAGCGTGGTTTTACCCGCATCAGGATGCGAAATAATACCAAATGTACGGCGTTTTAAGACCTCTTCTGCAATACTCATGAACACCCCTACTTAAAAAGAAGTGGAACTATAACAAGATATTTTTTTTCAGCATGGAATAAAACATTAGGCAGCTTTCTCTTTCTTAAACCAGAAGGAAAGCATACGTTTTCGAGATAAACTTCCATATTTGTTGACTTGGGCGAATAAAAATACTGCCACAATCACAAAAATAAGTTCCAATACCCATGTAGACCACCATGGCGCATCACCAAGCCCAATTTTACGATATAAAATTAATTGTGACTGTTCCATCAAAGCCAAGATAAAAAATGCCAACAAAAAAGACCCGCCCTTTTGTGAGCGTTTCGCCTGAAGGCTTAATGGAATTGCGATAAAGAATAGTATCACCAGTGATATCGATGGAATCCAACGACTATCCCATTCGGCACGAGCTTTAATATCTGGTGTGTCCAAATGTTGATAAAGTGATTGCATCTTCATAAAAGAAAAATCTGATTCACTATTGAGCTCTCTAAAGCTTGATTCAAATGCAAAAGGAACAAGAATTTGATAGGTATCAAATTGTGTTAAATTTACCCTCGGTGAAGTGCCATTAAACTGATTTCCTTTTTCAAGCTGAATAAGCAAACCTTCATCCGTTTTATGGATGACCGCTTCATGTGCCAAGTATATATTGGGAGATAATTTGTTTTCACTTGCGTCTGAAATGATGACTTCCACATAAGACCCATCTTTGTTTTTTCCTTCAGAGTAAAAGGTTAAGTCATCAATATTGGTAAACCTACGTGGTGTGAAGTCTGGCATAGCATGTAATGCACCAATCTCATCTAATGTGTTACTCATTTGAAGTTTACTGACGGGCACAAGCTGCATATTCATCCAAAACAATAATAAGCTTAAAACAACACCTACCCACAAGATAGGGCTGAAAATATTAAATAAAGATAGTCTTCCAGCATACAAAGCATCCAGCTCTGAGTTGGATTGAAATGTTTTTACACTGCGGTATAAAGCGAAAAAATAGGCAACGGGTATTGTCATTAATAAAATATTGGGTAGAAGGCTGGTAAAGAACTTCATGGACAAAGTCAAAGGCACATCATTTTCGACCAAGTTTGGCAGCCAAAATAGAATATATTTAAGCAAAAATATAAATGTCACCAGTATTAAAAGAGCAAGAAAAGGAAACACCCATGTTTGCAAAACATAACGGTTCAAACAACCCAGCTTAAACATTAAACTAATCGCATTGGCATACACTTGATATGCATGCCTAAAATCATGCTAACAAACACAATCAAAGCATTGATTAAGCTTTTTTCCACCGTGTACCTTCAGGTGTATCTTCAAGCACTATGCCTTGAGCCAACAGTTGATCACGGATGGCATCAGCTTGTGCATAGTCTCGAGATTTTTTTGCATCATCTCTGGCTTGAACCAAAACATCAATATTTGAGCCATCTTCCGAATCACCTTGAAACCAATCGTCTGCATCATGCTTAAGAAGCGCAAAAAAGTTGAGCATTGCATAAAATTCGCCTGCAGCTTTCTTATCCTCTGACTTGTTAAGTGATCGACATTTTTCAAACAATATAGCCATACCTTCTGCTGTATTGAAATCATCATTCATTGCATCCACAAAGCGTTGCGGCAAAAGCCCCGCTTCTACTTCACCCAGTTTTCGTTTGGTTTCATACAACCTGTCTAAACCCTTTTTAGCTTCATCCAAAGCTGCATCAGAATAATCCAACGGTGAGCGATAATGGGTGCTAAGAATAAACATACGTAACACTTCAGGGTCATACCTTTCTAACACTTCTTTAATCGTAAAGAAGTTACCCAACGATTTAGACATTTTCTCTGCATTGATATTGACAAAGCCATTATGCAGCCAGTATTTGGCAAACCCGCCATCATTGGCAGCTCTGGCTTGGGCGATCTCATTCTCATGATGCGGGAATTTCAAATCCATACCACCGCCATGAATATCAAAGGTGGTACCTAAATGTTTGCAACTCATGGCTGAGCATTCGATATGCCAACCTGGGCGACCTTTACCCCATGGAGAATCCCATGATGGTTCATCAGCTTTGGCTTGTTTCCACAATACAAAATCAAGTGGGTCACGTTTGTGGTGGTCAACATCTACTCTGCTGCCTGATTCAAGATCATCAATATTTTTGCCTGACAACTGCCCGTAATCTTTAAAGGCACGCACAGCATACAACACATCACCCGAATCACAGACATAAGCAAAACCTTTTTCAATCAAAGCTTGTATCATTTCAATCATTTCGGGCATATGCGTGGTCGCTCTAGGCTCTAGGGTTGGGCGCAAGCAGCCCAAAGCATCCATGTCTTGATGAAAGGCATCAATCATCGATTGCGTAAGCTCATCAATAGCAATACCTGCAAGCTTGGCGCGTTGGATAATTTTATCATCGACATCGGTAAAGTTGCGCACATAGCTCACATCATAACCCGATGTTTGCAACCAACGGAAAATCGTATCAAATACAATCATCACACGCGCATGACCCACATGACATTGGTCATACACAGTCACACCACAGACATACATGCCTACTTTTTTCGCCTGCAAAGGTTCAAAGACTTCTTTTTTACGCGATAAAGTATTAAAAAGTTGTAAGTCAGCCATTATAAAAGACCCAATACTCCATTGATGCGGGCTTGAACCCCGTCTTCACCTAAGAAGCTCACCACTTTACTCATTTCAGGGCCATGCGACTGGCCTGTAAGGGCAATACGCAAGGGAAGAAATAATCCCTTACCTTTTTTACCCGAAGCTTCTTTCAACGCATTCATCCATGTTTTCCAATCTGTGCAATCCACAGCATTACTGGTTTCAAGTGCTGCTTCAAAGAAAGCTTTATCCGCTTCGTTGAGTACAGCTTTATCTTCATCTGAGAATGTCGTGTTTGCGTCCAATAAACGTTTAAACTGCAACACATTTTCAACACGGTTTAAATTTCCTGACATCATTTCAGCCAATGCCAAAGCTTTGTCTGCATCAATACTTAACCCTTCTTTATCGAGTACAACACTTAAAAGTGGTGCAAGCTCAGATGCAGGTTTTTCATGTAAAAATTTGGTATGCCAACGCCACATCGCTTCATTGGACCAGCGTACCGATGAGGTGGATAGGTGTTCAATATCCGTATGTTTCATCAACTCATCAATGTTTAAAGCATCTTCTGGGATGTTGGGGTGACCCAAGCGAACCATGGCTTGTTGCAAAGCTTCTGGAAACAAACCTTCAGCTCTTAAATCTACCACACTATGACTACCTGTACGCTTAGAAAGCTTAGCTCCATCTTCACCCAGTAAAAGTCCATGGTGCAAACAAACAGGGGCGACATAACCCAAAGATTCAAGCATCCACACTTGATATGCCGAATTGGTCAAATGATCATCCCCGCGCAACACATGCGTAATACCATCCACAGCATCATCAATAGCATTGGGTAACAAAAAGGTGAATGTACCATCTGAGCGTACTACAACGGGGTCATCCAAGTCTTTGCGTAAAAAAATCACGTTATCACGCAACATATCAGGTACGGTCACTTCGCCAGAATCAGCATGCACAGCCAAGCGCCAAGTATGGGTTTCACCCGCATCAATGTTGGCTTGTCGTTCTTCACCTGAGAGCTGACGACAACGCCCATTGTAGCGCGGTGGTAAACCACGCGATGTCGCAAGTTTTCTGTCCAAGTTCAACTGACTTTCTGAACAAAAACAAGGGTATGCAAGGTTATCTTCAGCTAACTTCTCTAAAGCTTCACGGTGTTGCTCTGCATGTTTGGATTGGAATAAAGGTTCATCATCCCATTGTAAACCCAACCACAGCATATCCTCTTTAAGTGCATCAATATATTGTTGTTCTGAGCGGCCTTGGTCGGTATCTTCAAAGCGTAATAAAAATTTACCACCCATCTTGCGAGCAAACATCCAATTGAGCATGGCAGTGCGCACATTGCCTAAATGCATTAATCCTGTGGGTGACGGAGCAAACCGTGTAACAACCTTACTCATGGTTTTTTAACCTCTTGCCTGACCTTTGATTCAGGCAT
>JALUNK010000086.1 GCA_027055255.1 Ghiorsea sp. | reverse complement strand
GTATTTAATCTTGGCGGCTCATTTGCCACCAAAGAGCTGCCCGATGCAACATGGCTTCAAACAGGAAACATGCTCAAAGAAAAAGGATTCTCTATTGTATTCTGTTGGGGTAATGCAAAAGAAGAAGACAAGGCAAAGCAGCTAAACGAAGCAGGTTTGGGATATGTATTGCCCAAACGCTTGAGTACACCTGAATTGTGCACATTTTTTAAAAGAAGTTATGCTGTGATTGCTGCAGATACAGGGATTTTACACCTTGCGTCAGCTTTAGGCACACCCACGGTAAGCTTTTGGGGGCCAACGCCTTGCGAGCGTAATGCGCCGCATGGAGATACAGACTTTCATGTGGAATCTAAGCCTGAGTGTGGGCCATGTATTCAAAAAACTTGTGATAATTTTATTTGTATGGATATGATTCAGAGCAGTGCTATTGTGCAAAGCATTGAAGCGATTGGGGAAAATGAACATGGTTAATATATTGAAACTGTTTGGTGTGGTGGGTCTGCTTTGGACAACCCAGGCTTTCGCCGTAACAGAAGATTGTTTTCCTTTTGTGGGAGAGCATTACAAATACGATGTTGGTTGGGAATTTGTAAATGCTGGTACAGCTGAAATTAAGATTACGAAAAAAGGTGCAAATGGTTATAAAGTACATAACTTTGCACGCACCAATGGTTTTCTTGATTTATTTAAACGGGTAAGAGATACCATTGTTTCTGAAGGCATTTGTATTGATGGTAAAATGCAAAGTACGCTTTTTACAACTGACCAATTGGAGCGCAAATATAGAGCGGTTAAACGCGCTGAGTTTTTATACAAAGAAAACAAGGTTTCGTACACCAAAAATGGTAAAAACAAGGTCTTTGATGTGCCTAGTGGTTACCTCAATGTGATTGATGCCTTTTATTTAACGCGCCTAAATCCACCAACGAAAGATCATCCCATCTCTATCCCTATATTTGATTCTGAAAAGAAATATGATGTGGCTGTGAAGCTTTTGAAAAAAGAAAAAATTCGAGGGTTGAAGGGTAAACGTGTTGAGTGCCTTGTGATTCAACCTGAACTTAAAACTGAAGGTGTATTTACCAGTGTGGGTGTGATTAAAATATGGCTGACCAATGATGAGCGGCGTATCCCATTAAAAATTACTGCAAAATTGAAAATTGGCCGTATTGTTGTGAAATTAACGGAGTATTCAAAACCATGACCGAAAATAAGAACAAACCTTTAACCCCTTACCAAGACTTCTTTTACCATCATAGGCCGCGCCTAACGGGTGTCGCAGCATTGATTGTGATTCTCTTTGCTCAGCCCACTTTGGAGTCTTTATGTTTGGGTTCAATTATTGTTATATTGGGTGAAATGGGGCGCACGTGGTCATTGGGGTACATTGATAAAGATGCAGAGCTTGCGACAACAGGCCCTTATGCATTCACTCGGAATCCTCTGTATGTATTTAATACAACCATGTTTATTGGCTTTTGTGTGATGGGGAACCATCTTGTACCTGCGTTGATCGCATCAGTCATTTTTATTTGGATTTATATGGTTGTGATTAGTATTGAGGCTGAGCGCATGGTCGACTTGTTTGGTGATGCTTATGCTAAGTGGTCGGAGTTTGTGCCTTTGTTTATCCCTCGACTAACACCTTGGAAAGACAGGGCTAGAAAAGCTTACTCATTCAGCCTAATGCTTGGACATAAAGAGCCTAAACATTGGTTTGGGACGCTGGTTGGGTTGTCTATTTTTTATACAATTTATTATTTTAAACACGGGTAATACGCTACTTTGACCATAGCTAATGTGGGCAAACTTCTCTTTTTTGTTGCTTGGGTACTAGCTGCTTTTTTAGCTTGGCAGCAGGTAAGCTTAAAACCTGCTTGGCAGCCGATAGTTTGGTCTGATATTCAAGCTTCAACAAGCCAAATTATTTATCAAGAACATTTGATTCCTAATGGAAACAAACCTTCTTCACATAGTGTAAGTGCCACAGTTTTACCTTCTGGTCAGTTGGTTTCTTTTTGGTTTGCTGGCGCAAGTGAAGGCGCAAAAGATGTGCAAATTATGCAAAGCTTTTTTGATTCAGTGCAGCAACAGTGGTCAATACCTAAAGGCATACTTGGTGTCCCGCAGTTGGGTGACGATTTAGGTCGGTATATTAGTAAAATTGGTAACCCATTGGTGCTTGTGGATAAAAACCAACGGATATGGTTGTTCTTTGTCACAGTCTCGTATGGAGGGTGGGCTGGAAGTAGTTTGAATGTCATGTTTTCAGATGACTTGGCTCAAACTTGGGATAAACCAAAACGGTTGGTCACATCACCCTTTATCAATGTAAGTACTTTGGTTCGCAATACCCCATACATGCTTGAGGATGGGAGTGTGATTGTACCTGTTTACCATGAATTTGTGGCACAGTTTCCAGAGCTTCTTCGTTTATCAGCTACTGGAGAAATACTAGAAAAAGTGCGTATGTTTGAGCATGGAGGGGGTATTCAACCCTCATTGGTGCAAGGTGGAGCAGGAGAGGCATATGCCTTTATGCGTTCTGGTTCACATACTCAAGATTGGAAAGTTATTCGCCTCAAAAGCTTTGATGAAGGGCAAACTTGGCAAGATTTTACGCTGACGGAATTGCCAAACCCCAATTCAGCACAAATCGTTGCCAAAGTAGATGAAAGTTTATGGGTTTGGATAGGTAACCATAACCCCAATAACCGTCAGGATTTAACCTTGGCAGTGTCACATCATCTTGAGCAGCCGTGGCAAGTGATTTATCAATTTGAGCAAGGTCAAGATGGTGATACTTTTTCATACCCTGCAATAACACAGAGTAAAGATGGTATTTGGCATCTGCTTTACACCTATAAACGGAAAAACATCAAACATATTCAGTTTAATCAAGCTTGGTTGAAGCAAGTGATGCAAAAAGCGGGTGTACAATGACGCTGGGGCTAACCATTTTCTTTTACTGGTTGCGATTGGCTTGGTTAAGGCGCGTGCGCCCCGATGCAAGCCTCAAGGTCAAAGTGGCAACATTGTTTGTGATTACACCATTAATTATTTATCCGTTTACTTATGGACCTGTGTGGTGGTTAAGAGGTTTAACGGGTGATTTAAGTATATTGTCTACAGCGTTGTTAATATTAGCCATTATTCAGATGGTTTGGGATAAAAAATGGATAAAATCACGAGAAAGTAAATTTTTGCAATGGGGTGTTGTGTTGCTGGGGTTACTGTTTTATCCACTGGCTTTGGGAATGGGGCAGGTTGATCCTTATGCTTGGGGTTATGCCAACCCTTATATGCTTGGCACGCTACTTGGCTTAAGCTTGCTGGCGTTTGTTTATGCATATTATGCAACTGCAATCATTGTATTATGTGTCGTACTTGCGTGGTCATTGCATGTATTGGACTCGAATAATATGTGGGATTATTTGCTTGACCCATTTGTGTTCTTTTTCTTTGTTGGCAAGCTGGTGCGTTGCAGGCGTTGTATATGAATCAACGGGTAACATGGTTTTTTGTGCGTTTATTCGCAGTCTTTCTGCTGTTGTTTTTTATGGTTCGCCTTGCATTTTTATGGATGTATCCTGATGAGTTTTCTGATTTAAGTATTCTAGAAGTGATATATGCTATGCTTAAAGGTGCATGGTTTATGGACAGTTCCATTACCATGGTCTTTTTGGGAATTCCCTTCTTATTGTCATATTTACCTTTGAAATGGTTTGTTTCGCGTTGGTATTTGCATTTATTAAGCTGGTATACCTTCGTGTTGTTGTTTGCATTTGCTTTGATAGCTATTGGTGACTTATTGTATTTTGGTATGGTACATAGGCATACTGGACATGAACTTGCAGCAGCATTAAATACATCTAAGGAAGCTATGTTTGACATGTTGGTGTCGGCATATTGGGCTTATTTTACAGTCTTGTTTGTCGTGATGGGCTTTGCTGCCAAACTTTGGAAACGTTGGATGATGCCCAACAATGCAATTATGCACTTGAAACTAGGTTGGAAGAGAATTCCCTTTTTTGTTATCATGTTTGTATTGATTTTGCTAACCATGCGTGGCGGCATTGAAAGTAAACCTATTCAATCTGTATTTGCCTACAATGAAGGTTCTATGGCTCAGGGTCACCTTACCTTGAACGGTGTGTTTGCTACACTACATAGCTTGCATCAATCCCATATGCGCGTACCAAACTTTATGCCTGAGCCCGAAGCTGAAGTAATAGTACAAAAGATTTACCAATCACCGTCAGAGGTGTATCCAGACTCTACTTATCCTTTGATGCGTGAGCGAAGTAGTATATATCCAGCACAAGATAAGTTGAACGTGGTGATTTTATTGTTGGAAAGTTGGGACCCTGATTTTATTGATATTACAAGGGAGCTTGCAGGTAAAAAAGCTTATGGTGTGACGCCCAACTACAATGCTTTGGTGAAGAAAGGTCGTTTGTACACGAACTTTTATGCCAATGGGCAACGCTCAATTGATGGTATTGCGGCTGTAATTGCTGGTGTTCCAAGAGTTCCTGGTGCTGGTGGTATTGGTGAAGGTATTGAAATTAATGGTATGGGTTGGTTAGGGAAGATTGCAAAACTACAGGGTTATCAAACATCATTCCTAAGTGGTTCGTATCGTCATTCCTTTTATATGGACAAAATCTCACCTCTTGCGGGTTTTGATACCTACTATGGTTCGGAAGACTTAAAGCAGCTACATCCAAATCCTCCCAAATCGCAGTGGGGTGGTTGGGACTATGATTTATTTATGGCAGGCCAACAGTTATATCAGAAAACAGAGCAGCCATTTTTGAGCGTAATGTTTTCTGTGAGTACACATTCGCCTTGGGCATTGCCTGAACCTAGGTTTAAGAAATTTGACGGTAGCTCGAATGCTGAGCGCTTTTTAAACACTATATATTATACAGACTGGGCCTTGGGTGAATTCTTTAAGCAGGTGGAAGCATCCAATTATGCAGATAACACCATTTTTATTTTACTGGCTGACCATGCCAGTGGTAATATGTCTCACCCTAATATGCGGGAACAATATCGCATTCCTATGCTCGTGATCGCACCCAACCTTAAACCAGGTATTGATGATACGCTAAGCAGTCAAATTGATTTGATTCCGACGCTTATCGACTTGGCAGGCTGGAAAAAAGTGAAATATGCAAGCCTTGGCAGTTCAATTGTTGAACCTAGAAATCATCGAAGTGTTATGTTTGGACGGGATGCTATGACTGGACGTATTGAGGATAATGGAGCATTGGTCGTGCGAAGCCTAGATAGATTAGTGTATAGTGAGGGTGATGCATCACTCGTTACACGGGCTGAAAAGCGTCTAGAGGCGCAAGTACAAGTTTTACTTCATGCTTGGCAGCACAATACTTTGATGAAGCAGACTGTTCAGCAACCATGAGTGTTAAAGTCTTAGAATTATGTTTGTCTCCCAATAAGGGAGGGCTTGAACTTTATTTTGCTAAAATATGTAATGAATTACAGAATAGGGTAGATGTATTGTCTGTGATTTCACCAGATTCAAAGCTTAGCGCCTTGATTCAAACCAAAAGCCTGACGTTATTAAAAAAAGTTCATTATTTACCCTTGTTTGCAGCGCGAAAACTTGCTCGAATCATTGATGAATATGATATTGATATTATTCACTTACATTGGAATAAAGACTTAACACTAGCAGTATTGGCAAAAGGCTTATCTAAGCGTAAACCTAAATTAGTGATAACAAGGCATATGAAGTTTCCATCAAGGAAAGACGGTTTGTTACACAGGTTTTTATATAAAAATACTGATGTTATCATGGCTATCTCCCAAACGATGGCTGATGATTTAAATCGTTTTATCCCTGCTGATGTTAGACCAGAAATTGTAGTGAATTATTTGGGCATAGATGCAGTAACAATTTTTAATGAACAGGATATACAGCAAACACGAAGCATTTATGACCCTAATGACCAGTGTTTTTTAATCGCTTTGGTGGGGCGCATTGCTTATGAGAAAGGGCATGACTTTTTATTGGAAGCACTGAAAATAGCGAAAGCGAAAGGTTTACCTTTTAAGGTGTTGGTCGTGGGGCATCCCATGGAAGAGCGTTATTTAGATGATTTAAAAATAAAAGTTGCTGATTTAGACTTACAAAATGATATGTTATTTCTAGGGTTTGTTGATGAACCTAGGCGTTTGATGCAGGCATGTGATGTGTTGGTTTTACCCACGATAGAAGAAACGTTTGGTTTGGTATTGATTGAAGCGATGAGTGTTGGCACGGTTGTGGTGGGGAGCAATAGGGGTGGAGTGCCCGAAATTATTGATGACAAAAGAACAGGTCTACTATTTGAATCGTGTGATAGTCAGAGCTTATTTAAAGCGCTTGAATACCTTTATTTAAACCCTAAACAAGCTGAAGTTTACGCAGATGCTGCAAAGCTTAAAGTTGAAGAAAAGTTCTCCGCAGATAAACATTTACAATCGCTAGTGAAAACACTTAAGGAGGTGGCAAATGACTGATATTTCGGTGGTGATGATTACCAAGAATGCAGAGCGCAAACTAGAGCAATGTTTATCTTCTTTAGTGAGCTTTTCCGAAGTGATTATCTATGATAACGGCTCAACAGATAAAACATTGGAGATTGCGAAAGGTTTTAACAATGTCAAAGTGTTCGAGGGTGACTTTTTTGGTTTTGGTGAAACTAAAAAACATGCAACAAGTCTTTCAAGTCATGACTGGGTGTTTTCCTTGGATGCGGATGAGGTGATGACGGAAGCTTTGGTCGAAGAGTTGACTAATATGAGCCTAGAAGAAGAAACCGTTTATCAGGTGCGCAGGGATAACTATTACCGAGGGAAACACATCAAATGTTGCGGCTGGTACCCTGAATATATTGTACGTTTATACAACCGTGGGAACACTGACTTTTCCAATGCCAAAGTGCATGAAACGATTCAGTCAGAAGGCATGCAAGTCATTAAGCTTAAACAGCCCATTAAACATTATTCATTTGACTCTGTAGGTGACTTCTTAGTTAAAATTCAAAGTTATTCTGAAATATATGCGCAAGATATGAAGGGTAAGAAAAGAGTTTCTGTGTTGGCTGGAGTACTACGAGGGTTATTTGCCTTTGTTAAAAGCTACTTTTTCCGCAAAGGTATATTCTATGGCTTTGAAGGTTTTGTTGTGTCTTTCTTTCATGCTTTGGGAACAACTGTTAAATATCTAAAGTTGCACGAGAAAAACAACCCACTTAACTAAGTGCCTGTAAATCATGTTTCACTTGGTTGAATAATTGTTGCTTAGCTTCATTTTCTAAGGGAATCATATAATGATGCTGAAGTTTCTCATCGCCAATACCTTTCCAGCGTTTGGCAGAGGCAAACAAAGTATCAGCAAAAAAAGTCATGGTGGGTGTGCCTACGGCGGAAGCTAAGTGGAACGTTCCCGTAGATGTGCTCACAAAGAGTTTGAAGTTTGAAATAAGCTGTGTGAATTGCGCCACGCTACCCTTGGATGAGTAGATATGCGCTTTCAAATTACCTCGTTTGGCTTTAAATTTAGCCAAGAAAGCTTCATCGCCAGGGCCAAAAGTAAATACGATATCAATCTCAGCATCTTCTATGCTTTGTGCCAGCTCAATATATTCTTCTACATTCCAGTTGGCATCTGATGAACCACCAAAGCCAATATGAAAGGCCACAACGGGTTTGTGAATACCATGCTCATCACAAAAGTTTTGATACATAGCCTTAGTTTCTTTTTGATCAAAAGTAAGCAAAGGTTTGGGGTAAGATGTATTGATATTGGGGAATGCGGCTTGAATCAGTTGGATGTTGTATGCAAACTCAGGCATTTTCACCTGAGACCTACGTTGTTTAATGCGTTGGTTATAAAATATTTGTGCAATCTTAGTGGCTGGTGCATAGCGCTTGGCAATACCTGCAAGCATTTGCGCAATAGCGACTCGGGTATTGGAAAATAGCGTGAACGATATATCAAAATGACTTTGTTTTAATACCTTGCTCAGTTGAAAAACACTTTCTTCATTATCTATAATGATATGGTCGATAAAGGAGCAAGCTTTGGCAATGCTTTGGTTCATGGGGTGAATAAACACCGTAATTTGAGCTTGAGGAAAGGTTTGTTTGAGGATATAACATGCTGGTAATGCGGTGATAAAGTCGCCAATTCTATCATTGCGTACGATGAGTATATTCATGATTGTTTGTTTTTATGAGAGATGCTTAACCCAAACCCTAAAACGACAATGGCGAACAGAGTTGAGAAATGTGTGTTTAAGCTGGGCTCTGTTAGACCGTGCAAAATGACACTAACACCACTTCCTGTAACCAAATAAGCGTTCATGGTGTCTGCTTGCCAGTCTTTCTTCCAGCCTGTTTTAACCCATTGGTAACAGAGATAAATTAGAGCCAGTAAACCTAAAGGCCCCCAGCGAGATAAAGCAAACAAGAATTCATGATGAGGATGACCATAAAAAACATCTTTTTCATCAGCTCGTAGTTTTAAATAGTTCATTTCAGGTCTTTGTAATACTTTTTTTGCAGC
This sequence comes from Ghiorsea sp., assembly GCA_027055255.1. Classification (GTDB taxonomy): domain Bacteria; phylum Pseudomonadota; class Zetaproteobacteria; order Mariprofundales; family Mariprofundaceae; genus Ghiorsea. The sequence continues at coordinate 26,542 of JALUNK010000086.1, read as the reverse complement.
ATCAGGATAACCTGCAGTACCGACACCAAAATAAGGGTTTTCTTTCCAAACCTCTAAGCTAACAGCCCATATTTTTAAGCGAATGTCGGCTTGTTCCCAATTTCCATCAGCTAAAGCAGAAACACCATCCATAGTTTTAACCACTTTGTCTTTGACTGGCTGGTAACTTAGGGTAAAAAAGGTAATCGCAAGCATAAGTAGGCTAAAGGCAATAAACTTTTGTTTCCATTGTTTTGGAAAAGTTACTTTAAATAAGACGATAGAAAGACAGGCTATAGTTGTAATGTAACCACTTCTTCCATGTGCCATAAACACGGTAATAAGTGCGTAAATAGCTAAAGTATAGCAAATAAATTTCCATAATTTTGGTGAGTCTTGGGCAGCTACAATCAGCGCACCTGCCCAAATGCCATAAATAAAACCAAGGGATAAATGGCCAATAAATCCAGATGCATCCAGTTCGCTGCTTCCTAGTGCTTGAATGGCTATCACTCCATTATACTGTAGTGTAGTGAGTACGAGGTGACCAAAAAGAGATAAAGAAATAACAATAAAAGCATGTTTACGTAGCGAAGTATTATAATAAGTGAGGCCAATAATAATTGGAATAAAAAGCCAAAGGATTTGTTTTCCCATTTTATGAATAGCCAAGCTATCCAATGGCCCCCATAGTGAACCGATAAAGTTAAAGCCAATCAGTAACAGTATACCCACTGTGATATGTCGGTAATGATGCCAGCATATGAACCAACCTTGTTTAAAAATGCGGTGATATAAAAGCGCGGTGATAACAAGCAAAGCAAAAAAGAAATTGCTCCCTGCAATAGCATACGGGAAAAGCAATAAACCAGCCAATAAAAAAAAGGAAGCCAGCTTTGTGGCTAAAGCTGGCACTTCTTTGTGTAAAAGATTAGGGGGTGTTATCAAGGTCGTTTATTTTTCAATAAATAGTTCGATGCGGCGGTTTAAAGCTCTGCCTTCTTCAGTGCTATTGTCGGCAATGGGTTCAACAGCTGCCTTACCTATAACTTCAATACGTTCTGCTGGGAAACCTGTTCCCCAAATCAAAAATCGTGCAACTTCGCCTGCTCGACGTGCAGATAAATCCCAGTTATCTGAAAATTTATCGCGCATATTACGTGAAACAGGTAGGTTATCTGTATGACCGACAACGCGCAATTTATTTTTACCATCTAAGCTGGCAACAACTTTACGTAACATATCTGCTGCACCTTCTTGGTCAATTTCAAATGAGCCACTTGGAAACAAGATATCTTGTTGCATAGTCACTTTAATAATTCCAGTTTGTTCATTTTGCTCAATAAGAATTTGTTTGTCTGCAATTTCTTGTTCAAGTTGCGATTCAAGCTCATGAATAGATTTACTTAGTGACTTACGCTCTCGTTTTAATTGTGCATTTTCTTGTTCAAGTTGGCTGGCGTGGTCTGCACGGGCTTGTAAAACTTGCAAGTCTTCCTTGCTGATATTTTGGCAACCTGCTAAAATGAGAAGAATCAATAATGGTAGTGAAAAACGTTGTAACATGTGTACACCTCTATATTTTAAGTACGCTGAACGATTGATTTTATGCAGAACAACTTGCTTGTCTATATATAAAATTAGGGGTGTGCGGTTTTATTTCGCTGTTGTTGCAAGAATAAAGCATGAGCGCGTTGTTTGTTTTGTTGTGCCATTTCAAAATCAGGGGATATTTCCAAAGCGGATTGGAATGCTTTTTCAGCATTGTTGTAGTTTCCAGTCATCATAAAAGCTGCACCTAACATATTGAGTGCAGGAGGGTTGTAAGGATAAAAAGATTCAAATTCTTGGAAGTAGCGAACACTTTCGTCATATTTTTTCTGCTTGTACATCACTTGCCCTAAGCCAAATACAGCGCGAAAGTTCTCTTTATCCCAAGCGTAAGCTTTTTGATAAAATTGTAATTCATATGTGGGATAGCGCATGTGCGCCATTGCTTGCCCTGTATACCATTCGGAAACCACCCAGCGCATGGGCCAAATACTAAGTGAACTTATAATGATTAATGTAGTTGCAGCTAAAGGTTTTGTAGGAAACCTCCAAGTGTTGTCTGTATCTTTTTTTAGTAGATTTAAATAACCCCACCAACTACCACCAATTAGGGCAAAGACAAACATACTTGCGGGATTAAAAAAGACATGATTAAACATGGCATCAAACAATGCAGCAGTTAAAGCTGCAAGCCCTGAGAGCAGATAAGCATCCCATTTCCCCCAAAGACTACAAACAAGTTTCCACCAAAAGAAAAGGAGAAGGCTCATAAAAATGAGCATAGCAGGAATACCATTTTGTGAAGCGATTTGGAGAACCATATTATGAGGGTTGGTGGTAAAGGTGCGAATGCTGCTTAAAGGATCCCGAAAGTCAGGATAACGGTTGCTATAGTTGGGGTACACCCAAGCATAATTACCTGTACCTTGACCAAGCAAAGGGGTATCTAAAGTCATTGCAGTAGTTGAAGCGAAGATGGGCGTGCGTGCGCCAAGTAACGGTGAAAGCTCTACCCATAGGTTTACTAACGGAGGAGTTGCTGCACCAGGTGTTAACTTAACCTTTCCTTGATTCGTTGTTGCTTGACCGGCTGTTGCTGAAACTCTGGCTAAGTCACGATAATGAAAGGGTAAAGACAAATAAACGATGCTTGATACAATCAAAGTGCTTGCCATAAGGAGAGCAGGTATTTTATAGGTGGCGAAGGAAAGTGATCGATAGTGTTTGATAAATATGAATAAAGCGAATAAAGCTGCAATAGTCACCCCACCCAAAGCACCTCTTGAACTGGCGACAAGCAAAATGGTCGACAAGGTAGTGATGGAAAGCCAATTGAATAAACGTAAAATAGGGCTGGTATATGTAGCCAGTACCCACATTAGAAAAGGTAGAAGCATTATCAGTACGTCACCTGTAAAGTTAACATGTCCAATAGGTGAAAAGAGAACCATGATATTATAGTTGGGTTTGCCGTAATCTAAAAAATAACTTTCCCAATAACGAAGTGAAAAGAGAAATGTACCAAGGCTTACGCTCCATACAAGTAGGGATTGCCATTTGCTTTCATATTTGATTGCCCAAGCTGAGGTAGCAAATATGACGATACAAAAGAACCAAAAAGCAAAACGAATAAAACCTTCAGTTTGATTTGGGCCAACAAAAATACCAATGCCAAGGATAAGAAGGTAGATGCTTAATAACATCGTTGGGATGCTTGGTTTAGCCAATCGGAGCGGCTCTCTTCGTTGCCACCACAGTCCTGCTGCGGCAAAGCCCATCCATAATGCACAAATGGTTAATATAGCCCATTTGGGTTCTTCATTGGGTGCAATGAATGGGAAGACACGCACATTAATCATTAAAGGAAAAGCAAGCAATGGCGCGATTAAAATAAGCCATGGTGAGTTTAAAAAACTTTTCTTCATCGTTATAGTTTGTATGTTTATATTTCTAAAAGCATAACATCAAGGCCGCCATGTTTAAGTTTAAGTCGTTTTTTTATGTTAAGCTTTAAAGCCTTTTCATGTTCTGGGTCAGGACAAATGATAACGGTTTTCCACATCGTATCATCGGCAAATTGCTCACGAATGATATTACCCAAATCTACCCAGAGCGAGAGAACTTTAGCTTCTTCACCAATGCGCTGACCATAAGGTGGATTAAGTATAAGTACTCCACCATGCTTGGTAACAGGCTTTTTCAACGCATGGATATCTTGTCGTTCCAGTTGAATAGCTTTATCAACCTTTGCACGCTTAGCATTGTCCAAACAGGCTTCAACTGCGGCTTTATTGTAGTCCGATGCCAAAATATCGAGAGACGTTTCTTTTTGCATGGATGCACACTTTCCAAGTACTTTTTGGAATGTTTTATCTTTGTATGAAGGGTAATGTAAACATGAAAAATCATGCTCAAGGTTGGGCGCTTGATTTAATCCTAAAGATGCAGCTTCAATAGCAAGGGTGCCTGAGCCACACATGGGCACTAAAAGCGCTTGTTCTGGCGACCAGCCAGACCATTGCACCATAGCCGCAGCAATGGTTTCACGAAGGGGGGCTTTGACTGGGTTTAAACGATAACCTCGCCTGTCTAATCGTTCGCCAGAAGTATCTAAGCTTAAGACACCACGGTTGTTATCCAAACGAATATGTAGCGTTTGTGATTGCTGCTTTTTACCTGTTTCTAGTTTGGGTAATAATTTTTGAATATATTGTTTAGTAAAGTCTGCAATATCATCAGAATGATTAAGTCGTGAATGGTGACTGTGTACCTCAACATGAAGTGTAGTGTTTTCATCAAAAAACAGATGCCAAGCTACTTTTTTCAAATCGTAACCCAAACCTTCTAAAGTCATACTGCGAAAAGTTCGCAGTCGCATTAAGACCCGAGTGATGGATCTGGCTCTAAGGTTAACACGGTAGAGCAGTTCTAAAGTTCCAGAGAATTGGATGCCACCATATTCAATGGTAATATCATGTGCAGCGAAGGACTCTAACTCGCGCGCAGCGATGCGCTCTAAACCAGGTACAACGACTGCGAAAAATTTATGTTGTTTTGCCATAGTGGCGTATGATAGTTGATGCTAAGTGGATTGTCCTTGTTTTTGCAATACATAATGAAGGGATGCTCCCCAGAGTACGATAATCCAAGAAATAAGTACCCAAAGCATAAAAATAGGAAGTGTTGCTAAAGCACCATATAATTTTTCGTACATGGCATATTTTGTAATATAAAGAGTGAAGCCCCATTTGCTGGTTTCAAACAATAGACCTGCAATCAAACCTGCAATTCCAGCATATTTTAGTTTTACATGGATGTTGGGAACAAAAAAGTAGAGCAAGAAAAGTGCAGTAGATGATACCAACAAAGGTAGCATTTTTGATACAAATGAGACCTGAAGCACTACATCATGGAGGTAAGGTAGTGAAGTCATCCAAGTTGTTAATGTGATGGAAAGCATGATGAGAAGAGGGGCTGCAAGCCAAAGTGTGATATGTGCAGGGATTCGTAATATGAGTTTTCTTGGCGTTTCAACATGCCAAATATGATTAAACGCTCGCTCTACGCCCAAAGAAAGCCAAAGTGCGGATAAGAAGATAAGTGCCATGCTAAGGTAAGAAAAGGACTTTATATTTTGACTGGTTTGCAATAAATAAGTTTCAATTTGTTCGCGGCTGGTTGGTAAAAGCTGTGTAAGCAGTTGTTCGCGAACTTGATCAAACATATTTGAAAAAATATCAGTTTGTAAAGATATGAAAAAGATAAGCATGGTCACAGGCACAACAGATAAGAGTGTACTGTAGCTAAGTGCCGCTGCAAATTGCATGCCTTGCCTACGTTTGTAATGTGTGCTGGTTTGTTGAATAAGCTTAAATATAAAGGTCATCCAGCACCTTTTTGATTATGAACAAATAGCGTAAATACGGATGGCTTCTCTTTTGCCTTTGAATAATGCGCGCTCAACGAAAGCATAATTATCTTTAATTTCATCATCGTGCAGCGTATCAATAAAGTTTTGAGTCATCAATGCTTTGAAAGGCTCTGCGATGCCACATAATCTTGCGGCGGTATTAACCGTATCGCCAATAACGGTGAATTCACGCCTTGAATGGTCACCCAACAAACCAAATAAAACAGAGCCATCATTAAGTCCAAAACCTACGTGGCATGGAAGGTAAGCTTTGTCATCATCCAGTTTTTTTAGTTCTTTGAGTAAACGTTGAACACATTGGAATGCGCGTATACTGCGATCATCCCCTGAGAAACAAGCCAAGAGTCCATCTCCTAAGAACTTATTGACGCTACCGCCAAACTGAGCAATAAACTTACTCTGTAAAGCTAAACTAGCGTTAATGGTTTCATATACCTTATGCGGGTTGTATTGCTCACTTAGGGCAGTGAAACCACGCATGTCGCTAAATAATATGGTCATATCTTGTTCAAAAGCGAGATCCTGAGGCAGTTCGCCAACATAGTTGTTCACCATATCCATCGTTTCTTTGGGTAAAAAACTGTTGAATGCTGTTGGGTGAAGGCTGTTATTGTTTAATGTGGATAGATTATTTTTCATCTTAAAGAGAGGTAAGCAAATTTCGAGCCAAGTGGCTGAATGCGGCTATAACGCTTGATACTCTGCGTCTAATCGTTAAAGTGCCGCCAGTTTTGATTTTAGAGCTAGGAGAGATGTCAGAGTGGCCGAATGAGCACGCTTGGAAAGCGTGTGTACAGCAATGTACCGAGGGTTCGAATCCCTCTCTCTCCGCCATTTTGATGCTTAGCTCATTTAAGTTTTCATGTTTTTAAAAGCATGATACCGATTGTCACTTGGGTCGGGCCTTGCACGGAAAGTCTTTGTGAACCCCGTCAGGTCCGGAAGGAAGCAGCGGCAGCAAGGTTCTTTTGCGTTGCAAACCAGTCCGGCTCAAGTGGCATCTTTTATTTTTTTGTAACGATAAACCCTTGGATATTATTTTTACGTTGTAGATGTTGTTGTAGGTTTATGGCATCCGCCTTGGTCACCACAGGTCCAACCCAAACAGCATGTTTATCTCCTTTTTGCTGAATGATGGCGTAATGATATTTCTTTTTCATTTTCTCAAGCATAAGTCGAGCAAGTTTAGCTTGGGTGAAGGCACCCACTTGCACAAAATAGTTTCCTTGCCCCAGAATGATTTTATTAACACTTTTTTTGTGCGCCTGAACCTTTTTAGTTAAGGTCTTTGCTGTTGTTTGTGTTTGCTTTAAACGAGTGGTGTCTTGTTGAGATGAAATGTCTACCTGTGATAAAGTAGGGCGTTCAATAGTTTGTACTTCTTGATGGGTTGAACTTTGCATTTGCGATGTGTTATTAGATGTTGTCGAAGCAAAAAAAGACCAAGATACAATAAGCAAGACGATACATGCTGTGGCGATAGCTAGAACACTCGCTAGCTTGAGCTCAACCTTTTGGACATTTAATGTTGAAAACCATGTATGCAACTTCATTTACGTTTTCTTTTTCAAAACTTCGACAATTTTAATGCAAAAGTCTTTATAACGGAAAGGTTTGTTAAGTATATTTAGCTTAATATCTGGAAAACGTTGAACCAAGTCGTTGGGGTAACCCGTGATAAATATAACACGGTTAGCAAGCTCTGGATTTACATGCAGTATACTATTGAATATTTCATCGCCGGTGAGCTTTGGTAACCGTACATCCAGCAGAATCACATGATACTGCTCACCATGGGCACTAAGCTCAAATACGCCCTGTACTGGGTCATTAAATGCTTTTACTTCGCAAGCTATGTTCTTGTCGGCAAAAAAGCGTTGGGCAAAGGCAACAATAATACTTTGCACTGAATCCTCATCATCAATGGTTAGTATTTTAATCGTATTTGCCATGATAAAACTCTCTCCCAGTATCCAGTATGAACTAGCGTATAATGTGCTTATCTAGCAAACAAGGCAAGCAAACTATGGCTCTGGCGTTGCTAAAGGTAACATGGCTTTAGGGTTAACTTTATTGCCGTTGAACTGTACGCCCCAATGCAGGTGGGGTCCAGTTGAGCGGCCTGTGCTACCGACTTCGGCAAAGACATCACCTTGTTTGAGTTCATCACCAACTTGAACCAAGGATTTATTTAAATGGGCGTATACAGTTGTAATGCCATTACCATGTCCAATGGTGACTAAGGTGCCGTTGAGGAACATATCTTCAACAAGCAATACTTTTCCAGCCAGAGGTGCTTTCACGGGTGTACCAGTTGGAGCGGCGATATCTAGTCCAGAGTGGGGTGAGCGTGGATTGCCGTTAACATAACGTTGGGCAGCAAAAGGAGTTGAGATGATACCCCGCACTGGCCAAATCATTTCAGGCCATTGGGGTTTGATAGCTACGTTTGTTTTGTATGCTTTTTTAATGGAGGCTTGGTCAGCGCGAATGCGCTGGAGCGCTTCTTCATCAAAGGATGACATCTTTTTGGCGACTTCAATATGAGAAATACGAAAGTCACCTTTTTTAACGTCTAGTTTGTCCACAGCTTGATTGACTGAAGCTGCACCTCCAGCAAACCACTGAATATCATAAGTGGCAGGCTTAACATTGAGGTGAATACCAATCCAAGCGATGGGTTGACCATCTTTGTGGTAAATTGGCCAGTTTTTACCCAATGCTTTGACTGTAAGGTGCTCTCCCGAAATGGGCGCTGGAACACGCAACACATCACCTTGCGCAGCTTGATAGTTAGTCGCCCATAGGTTTTGACTGGCGCATAAGAAAGCGATGAAGTAGAGCAATTTTTGCATATTTAAGCTCCCTTAATTTTGGTGATGGTTGATTCTGCGCTGCCATCATGGAAGTGCAAGTGAAGTTTATCACCTTGTTGTAAATTTTGCGTTGAAGATACGACTTTACCTGCTGCATCTGTGGTCATGGCATAACCGCGCTGCAATACGTGTTTGGGATTCATGGCAAGCAATTGTTCGTGTCGCTTTTGCCAATGTTGATTATGAATTTGTAGCGAGCCTTGGTAGCTTAAGCGCAGCATATGTTGATGTTCGACAAGATGCTGGCGCCATTGCGGCGTATGCCCCTGCGCTGCTGAGTGGAGTCTTTGTTTTAAAGCGTAAAAGTGTTGTGTTTGCCTACGCAGAGCTTGCTTGGGTTCATATTGATGTAAGATGTTTTTAAGTTGACGTATGTGTTTGTGTTGCTGTTGCAAATCTTGACGGTAGTGATATTGAAGTTGCTGGCTTGCGCGTTCTAAAGACCAGTATTTACCATCTTTATAACTATCAAAAGCTTGGTGTATGCGTTGACGCATACGCTGCACTTGAGGGCGTAAAGTTTCTTTGGCTGGGCAAGCTATTTCAGCCGCATTGGAAGGGGTAGCCGCGCGAACATCAGCAGCGAGGTCAGTCAAAGTAGTATCAATCTCATGCCCAACTCCAGATATGATAGGGATAGATGCCTCATAGATGGCTTGTACAATGTTTTCATCATTAAAACACCATAAATCTTCCAAACTTCCGCCACCACGCACCAGCAAAATAACATCGGGCTTATCTTTTAAGTTATGTAATCTTTTGATGGCTAAGGCAACGCTTGCAGGTGCGGATTCACCTTGGACTACAGCTTGGGATAAGGTGATGTTGAGCCATGCAGGGCGCGTATTTAAAACCTTTTTTACATCTTCAAAAGCTGCCGCAGTTGCCGATGTGACCATGCCAATATGTTGCGGTAATTCAGGGATACTTTGTTTATGCTCTGTATCAAACCAACCACGTTCGGCAAATAAAGCCTTGCGGCGCTCAAATTCTTCAGCCAAACGACCAGCACCCACAGGTGCGATGCCTGTAACCACCAACTGGTAAGTTCCTCGCGGTTCGTACACGCTTAAATGACCAGTAAAGACATAAGCTTGTCCATCTTTAGGGCGCGTTTTTAGGCGTGCAGCAGCGCTCTTCCAAACTACAGCTGAAATCGCCGCATGTTTATCCTTCACCGTGAAATACAAGTGCCCCGATGATGGTGATGTGAGGCGAGAAATTTCACCTGTGACTTCAATACGAGAAAAACCTTGCTCCAAGACTTGCTTGATGCGGGCGGTAAGCTCGGTAACAGAGAGAATATTGCTCAAGGTTGTATGCTCGTTTTTTGTAATGCCTTAGGGACAAACCATTTTTCACTGTTATGACCAATGCCTGCAGGGGCAACCTCAATGCCTTGGATACGTTTGTGAATGGCTGGAAGGGAATAACCAGCATACAAAAATACCACAGGCACATCATTGTAAATTTCTTGCTGCATGATGTCATACCAGTGTTTTTGTTTATCCAAATCAAAGGTGAGCCTTGCTTGCACCAAAGCTTTGTCCACTTTGGGGTTACTGTAGCTTAAAAAGTTAAACTCTCGCTCACCCGTTTGCGAAGAATGCCAAATGCTAAATTGGTCAGGGTCTGGAGATAGCGACCAGCCAAGAATCACTGCATCAAAATCACGTTTGTTGATAAAATTCTCAATAAATGCTGACCATTCCACAAGGCGGATATTCACTTGAATGCCCACTTGTTTGAGGCGTTGCTGAATTATGGTCGCAGTATCAGCGCGTTTTTTATTGCCATTGTTGGTGAGAATGGTGAAGGAAAGTGGTTTGCCATCTTTGCTGACAAAGCTTTGCCCTTCAGCTTTAATCCAGCCTGCTTGAGCAAGTAGGGTTTGGGCTTTGTCTAAATTGAAGCTGCGTGGTTTTAAGCTTTGATTCACCCAGCGTGTGCCCGGTTTGTACGGCGTGGCTAAAGCTTCGCCTAAGCCAAGTAAAACACCATCCACTAACTCTTGGCGGTCAATGGCATAGGCTAAAGCTTGACGTACTCGAATGTCATCAAAGGGTTTGCGTTTAAGATTAAAGCCAAGGTAAGTATATGAAAAGCCAAGATATTTATAGCGTTTGTACGCTTTCTTTAAGCGCGCATTATTGTCAAAAAGGCGTTTATATTGGGTGGGTGTTAAGTTTGCCATATCAATTTTTCCAGCACTTAATTCTAAGAACTGGGTGGCAGGGTCAGGGATGATGCGTGTAATGCGCTTATCAATCCAAACATCGCCATCAAAATAATGAGGGTTAGCTTTTAATGTGATGCTTTGCTGGGTTTGCCAATCTTCTAAAAAGTAAGGACCTATGCTGGCTTTGGGATGGCGAGATAAATCGGTATCCATGATATTCACCCCCTTAAATACATGCTTGGGCAAAATCGCCAAAGATGCCCAAGTGGCAAGGGCTGGAGAAAAAATTTCTTTGTAGCGCACTTCAAAGGTTTGCGCATCCAAGGCTTTAGCAGATACCACTTTCATATAATCAGATTTGTAAGGGCTTTGGGTTTTATCATCTTGAATCAAATGCAGGGTAAATACGCAGTCTTCACTGGTCAGCGGCTTGCCATCACTCCATGTTAAGTTGGGTTTGAGCTTAAATATAATGCTGAGCTTATCTTCGGATACTGCCCATGACTCTGCAAGCTGACCAACAAGGTTAAGGTTTTTGTCATATTTGAGCAGGGGCAAGTAAAGCTGCCCCGCGATGTCATGACTGGATGCATCGCTGGCAATCATGGGGATAAGATTGGTTGCATCACCAATGCTTGCATCAATCAATCTACCGCCATGCGCAGGTTGATAGTTGGTCACTTGCGGCTGAGGCTCTGATTTTTCGGCGCTTTTATCTTCACTGCTGCAAGATAATAAGCTAAATGCTAGCAAAATGATGGTTAACTTGGTCGAAAGCGAGCGACAATCCATAGCCTATCTCCGGGACGTAATAGTTTTTTAATTGAAATTTGATTGATTCTAGCAATAGCTTTTGTCGAAGTGCCAAACTTCTTGGCAATCGTCCACAGTGAATCACCGTTTTTTACTTTATAACGAATGCGCCTTCCATTGGCTAATAAAGGGTTGGCTTTGTGTGAGGTGGTGGCAAAGCTGCGAAAGGCAGGTACCTTAATGGTACGACCTATGGAAAGAACGGATCTAAGTTTCGGGTTTAGTTTTCTTAGATATGCAATATTAGTATGATGTCGGTGTGCAATTTTCCACAAGGAATCACCTTGTTTGATTTTAACATGTATAAATTTAGGTTTAAAAATATTGTTATCTTTTTGTAAGGCATGGTCAATGCGGGTGATGCTCTCTTGAGGTAGGTGCAGTGTTACAGCCTGTTTGAGGTAGTGTTGATAATCTAATTCTGGATTTAAACGAAATAGGTCATTTTTTTCTAAGCCTGCAACTTTCTCAAGGTGGGTTAAATCAATGGGGGGGTTGATATGGTAATCAACAGTTTGCAAGGGTTCAGAGAAGTTAAGTTCTCCTTTTCCTTGTAGTGCAATCATACCTAAAATTTGTTTGACGTAATGTTTGGTTTCGGTGGGAAATGGTAGTGCGTTTAATCCATCTTCGGTTTTCCATGGTGTTTTGTTGAGGCGGCGCTGCACTCCCCAAGGGCCTAAATTGTATGCGGCAAGCGCCAATGTCCAATCATCAAAGCGCTGGTGAAGCTTTAAGAAATAGGAGACAGCAGCACGTGTGCTCTGCTCAATATGACGTCTTCCATCAAGGCCATGTCGGTGTGTTGCACCCAATTCAATAGCTGTCTTTGGCATAAGTTGCCACAGGCCTAGTGCTCCCGTGGGTGAAAGTGCATAGGGATTATATCCAGACTCTGCAACAGGCACAAAAAGAAGTTCTTTTGGTGCGTTCATTTCATCCAAAAGGTGTAACATACGCTGGCGAGAGCCTTTGGCACGAGCATCAATATTTTGCCAGTTGGAGAAGCTTGTGCGCCGAGCTTCGGTTTGGATGATATCCATATCTTTAGGCGTTAAGTTGACAAGAAAAGGGGATAATTTATCTGCTTCAGGTTCAATCAAAACAAGCTCATCCAGAATAAGGTCGTTGTCCGTGCTGAGTAGTGGTTTCGTTTGAATGCGTTGTTGAGTCTCGTTGGTGTGTTGGGTTAAAGGCGGATTGTGTTTCGCACAGGCTGCAAGCATGATGAAGGCAGACATGGCATATATATAATGTTTGCGGTTTGCGTTGTTTGCAGACGGTATCATGGGGCAAAGTCTACCCTGATTATTTTTTTAGTAAAAGTATGGAAAAACTGCTTGATATTCTTCACTTAGCAACTAACGTTATCCACATATAAATACGATCCGGGGGTGGCATGCTTCTTAAGCAGCAAAGGCAATTGATAGATTCAGGTCTTGTTACACAAGAGCAAATATCTGAAGCCATGCAAAGTGAAGAAGCTAAACGCGGCGGTTTGTTGTTGGGTTTGCTGTCGGTTGAAGGTGTTGATGCCGAGAAGGTTCTTCAAGCCTTGGCTAAAATTTATAAGGTTCCCTATTTAGATTTGAACCACGTAGAAGTTGACGAAAAGCTTATAAATAAATGTCCTGAAGAGCTTTGCACAGAGTTTCATTTTGTGCCTGTTGCCATGAGTGGCGGAGAAATGGTTATTGCAACTGCTGATCCTATGGATTATGCAGCCATGGATACCTTGCAGTTTAAGCTTGGGCAGCGTGTACGATCTGTGTTTACCAATCCAGAGCTTATTCAAAAGAAAATTAGAGAGTTATATAGTGATGGTGACGCAGCCTTTGATGATGCGATGTCTAGCCTTGATGATTCAGGTGATTTTGAAGCAGGCGTTGAAGATGAAGAGGAACACTCATCTGCAGATATTGATACCTTAAAGAAAGGTGCGGAAGGCTCGCCCATTATCAAACTGGTGAATGGCATTATTATTAAAGCCATGCAGTTGGGTAGTTCAGATATCCATATTGAGGCAGGTGAGCGTAATAGTGTTGTGCGTTTGCGGATTGATGGGCGTTTGCGAGCTGTGATGCAATTTCCATCCAAAGCTCATCCTATGCTTGTGTCGCGCATCAAAATCATGTCTAAGCTTGATATTTCCAACACCAGAACGCCACAAGACGGGCGAACTAAGGTGAAGTTTGGTGGTAAAGGTTTTGATATGCGGGTGTCAACGTTGCCCGCTATGTTTGGCGAAAAAATAGTGATGCGAATCCTTGATAAATCAGGGCTGTCATTATCTTTGGATGTACTGGCATTTGAGAAAAAAGCAGATGAACGCATTCGTGAGTGTATTAGCCGCCCAACGGGCGCAGTTTTAGTGACTGGGCCAACTGGGTCAGGAAAAACAACAACCCTGTACTCCTTTTTACATCATATTAATGATGAAGAAACCAATATCGTAACGGTTGAAGATCCTGTTGAATTTCAGATTAAAGGTTTGAACCAAGTGCAGGTCAATGCGCGAGCAGGCATGACTTTTGCTGCAGCACTCCGTTCTATTTTACGCCAAGATCCTGATGTAGTGATGGTGGGTGAAATTCGGGATGAGGAAACTGCGCATATTGCTTTGCATGCGGCACAAACTGGGCATTTAGTGATGTCCACATTGCATACCAATGATGCGCCTTCTACGGTGAGTCGCTTGGTGGAAATGGGGACAGATGCGGTAGCCTTATCATCTTGTTTAAACCTTATTGTGGCACAACGCTTGGCAAGGCGTTTATGTCCAAAGTGTAAGAAAAAGGTTAAACCATCGGAAGAGATGGTTACACTCTTTGAGATACCTGAAGATATTGATATTTACGAACCTGTGGGTTGCGAAGCTTGTTTAAATATCGGTTATAAAGGGCGTTGCGGGGTGCACGAGACACTTTATGTGAATGATAGAGTGCGTGAAGCTATTGCGCATGAAGCATCAGACCAAGAGCTGATGCAAGTCTGTCGTGAAGAAGGTATGTATACACTATATGAAGATGGTATGAATAAGGTTTTGGCAGGCATCACAAGCATGAAAGAAGTGCAACGGCTGGCAACACCACCTGAAGACTTTACATTTAGAGACAGGATTGATGAAGATGGTTTGTTGATGTCACTGGGGCAAGCTTCACAGGCGCGTGATTTGAAACAGGTGAAGACTGATGATGAACAAGGTGTAGATACCATTCTCATTATTGATGACTCTAAGAGTATTCGTAGCTTGGTTCGGTTTATTTTGCAGGCAGAAAAACATGATGTGATAGAGGCGGATGATGGGCGAAAAGGTCTAAGTCTTTTACAAACAGCAAAAGAAAAATTAAGTTTGGTCATTGTAGACTATGAAATGCCCAATGTGGATGGCCCTACATTTATCACTGAAATGCGAAGACAAAGTAAATATGATAATATTCCGATTATTATGCTTACATCACGTAAAGATGAAGAAGATGAGGTGTTGGGTTTAGATTCTGGGGCAGATGATTATATTGTAAAGCCTGTAGAGCCTATGAAACTACAAGCAAGAGTAAGAAAAATGTTGAGCATGTATAATCGTATTCGTGCAGCAGCAAAAACTTAAAAGGGAGGGGTTGTGGCTGGTTTAGATATTCAAGCTATTCAAGATGCTAAAGATGCTTTAAGTGAAGACAAAGTACCTCACTCTGAGTTTATGCGTGTTGCCATGAATGGCACAATATTTTTAGTAGCTGTTGATGCAGTGGCAAGTGTTGTTCGCCCCGCTGCGGTAACACCCGTGCCCATGGCGCCTGATCATTTGATTGGCGTGACCAATATTCGAGGTCAAATATGTTGCATTATTGATGCTGGGAAAGTATTAAAACTACCCGAACCCGTACAGGAAAAAACGATGCAGACTCGTTTTCTTTTGCTTAGGCATGATAGGGTTCATTTGGGTCTGTGGGTGGAATCAGTGGCTGATTTATACAGTATTCCAACTGTTGAAATACCCGTGGATTCTGGAGAGAAGCATAGTAAAGGTTTGATACGTGTTGGAAATGAAGAGATACCGATTCTTCGCGTTGCGGCATTGCTGGATTAAAAGGTTTTCAGTTGAACTTGAGATTTGAGATGGAGAAGCAAAATGAGTGAAGAATACATTGTTGAAAATATAGATGAAACATTGCCAGAAAAAGAGGCAACACCTATAGAGAAAAACGAAAAAAATGATCCTGTCTTTAATTTAAAAGCTTTTGCGCGCAGAAAGATGACGATTACACTTCTGTTTTTTGCTGTGTTATTAGCATCCGTGGGTTACACATCTTACAAGGCAACAACGAACGTCGATGAGCTTTCAAACTTGTATGGACAGCAAACGAAACTTGAACAATTTAAGGGTACTCTTCCTAAGTTTTTGTTGCCGCTTAATGATTACTTGTTGGTACAAAATAAAGCGGATATAGGAAAAATTAAAGAGATTGAAAAAGAGTTTGATGCATTGTATCAAGACGTGTCTACGCTTACTATCTTAGCAGCTTCTGATGATGAAACACTTAAACAAGTTCGTAAAATTATGGATGAAGTGCGGACATTGGCTGAAGATATTACGACAGGAAAAATACCATTTGAGCAAGCGGGAAGTTTGGCAATTGTAGCTGAAAGCTTGGTATTTGTTGGGCAAGATAAAATTAATACAGTTGCAGAGCATGTAAGCAGTACGCTAGCGGATGAGACTGAGGCGAAAAAGTCGCAAATGAGCCAGTTAACGTTACTTAATGCCTTAATTATCATTGGTGTTCTTTTCCTTATATTTACCTTAGACCGATTGTTTTTGAAAAATGTTGTTAGCTATATATCAAATGCATCGGGTAATATTTCTGGCGCATCTGAAAACATTTTATCTTTTGTGGATAGGCAAGCAGATGCATCCGCCACCCAGGCGAAAACGGTTGTTCATGTTACTGAAGAACTTGGTGAAATGTCCGGTGCAGCGAAGAAAATTGCTGCAACCGCAAATAGTGTTGAAAGAATTGCATCGGCAACATCAATAGCAGCTATTGAGGGTGGAGCATCTGTACAAGAAGCGATTGGACATATGGGATTGATTCGGTCGGATGTTATGAAGATTGCGGAAAAGGTGTCTGATTCAGGACGAAAAGCAGAGCAAATCCTTGAGTCGGTTGATTCGATTCAAGAAATTGCAGATGAAACCCACTTGCTAGCACTTAATGCTTCCATTGAATCAGCAGCAGCAGGGGAGTTTGGTAAGCGGTTTGCAGTGGTTGCTAGTGAGGTGCGGCGTTTGTCGGAGCGGGCAAGAGAGTTTACCGAAGAAATTCAAATTGTGGTGAATGAGGTAAACACCTCCACCAAAGAGTCTATAGAGGTGACACAGAAAGGTTTAGAAAGTGTAGCTAAGGGTGTTCAAATTGCCCAGAAAGCCGGCGAAGCACTAAGTAAAATGGAAAGTATGTCAGAACGAACCAGTAAAGCGGTGCGGACGATTGCATTGGCAACACAACGGCAAAGTGATAGTTCTGAAGAGTTTGAAGAAACGATGCGCTCGATTGCCGATTTGATTCAAGACTCGGCATCACAAATGCAAGTTTCAAAAGAGGCGGCCATTGAATTGAATACGGTTGCGGAACAACTTAGAAAGTTTGTTTAAGTCAGCGCGATAATTATTCATGGCAGATTTTGATTTATCCAACTTTATCGCCTCATTTTTTGATGAGGCGCGGGAAAGGCTTAATTCTATTAACCAAGCGTTGGTGGAGTTTGAAGCAGGCACATTAGACGATGAAGGTTTGGTGTCGCTACGCCGTGATGCGCATACCATCAAAGGCTCAGCCTTGATGCTTGGGGTCAATGATGTGGGTGGTGTGGCTCATGTTTTTGAAGATTTGGTTGAGTTGTTGATTAAATCACCTGAGTTGAGAACGGATGTTGCAACACAGTTTATGTATGACTTGCATGATTTGTTGGATAAGCGGTTGGAAGACCCAGATAGTAAAGACTTGTTGGATGAAAAAGATGCAAGGGCAAAGTATGATGCATTACTTCCTGTTTTAAAGTCAGCGGGTGATAACCTTGCTGGGGAAGGTGGTGATCCTGCTCAGTCTTTAGCAGCAGAAGTTGATGCACTTGACTTAACTTCAGAAATGCCTGTGATGATTGGTGCAGAAGAAGTTAGAGATAGAAAACAAAAACAAAAAAATGATGCTGCGGCAGAATCGGCTACTGACCCCGATAAACATTTAAGCCAAGATGAGTTGGATAATCTTGTCTCATCATCAAAAGATAAAGCTGAAGAATCGACAACCTTTAGACCGTACCTTGAAGTAAGCGAACAAAAGGGTTCAGGGCAACGTAAAAGTTCTGGGCGTTTTTTGCGAGTTGATGCAGAACGTATGCAAACATTATCGAACCAAGTGGTTGAGATTAGTACGGAACAAAGCCGAAATAAGAAAACTGAAAGTGGTTTGCAAGCAGCACGTGTAGACTTGCGTACTTTACGTAGAGAATGGCGAAAAATTCGCTACTTATTAGAAGCGCAAGGCGATGAACAAGCAGTATCAACAATTGACTATATGATTGATGTTCAGTTGCGACACATGCGTAAAATGGCAGAAGAATCACGTTATCAAGCAGAACGCAATGAGTATATTTTTAAAGAATTGCGTGACCAAGTGCTTGGGCTCATGGTGCGCCCATTAGATAGTATTTTTTCTACATTCCCGCGGTCGGTACGTGATGTGGCTTCAAAAGTCGGTAAGCAGGTGCAGCTGGTAGTGGACGGCAGCTCTGTTGAAATGGACCAAAATGTTATTGAAGCCTTGGTTGAGCCTTTGGTTCACTTATTAAATAATGCTGTTGCTCATGGCATTGAAAGCCCCAGTGTGCGACAAGAAAAGGGTAAGTCTGAGCGCGGCCAAGTTTCAATTATTGCCAAACAAAGTGGTAGTGAAGTTGTGATTGAAGTGATTGATGATGGTCAAGGCATAGATACTGAAACGATTAAACGTGTTGCAGTTGAGCGCGGCGTGACTACACAGGATGAAATTGGCCTGATGAGCTCAGCTGAAATCATGGAACTCATCTTCCGCCCTGGCTTTTCAACCCTTCAAGAGGTGGATACGCTGGCAGGACGCGGCATAGGCATGAATGTGGTTCAAGATGCTGTCCGCCGTTTAACAGGTACGATTAAGGTACAAACTGAGGTTGGGAAAGGTACACGTTTTATTATTTCGGTACCCATTAGTATTGCAGTGCAAGATGCTTTGATGTTTAAAATTGGTGGACAAACGTATGGTATGCTAACCCATATGATTGATCAGGCCTTACCCGTGAATGAACAAAATATACATACTGGCGTTGGTGGCAAACAATTTCTTACCTATGGCAAAGAGCAAGTGCCGATTGTTGATTTACGTCGTATGATGTTAATCAAGGGTGATGAGTTGTCTCAAGAGCCTTTTGTCATTGTTGCTGAACATATTGAAGGTTTTGTTGGCATTATGGTGGATGAACTTTTGGGCGAAGGTGAAATCATGGTGCGTGATTTAGATCCTTATATTAAACGTTATCTGCCTCAAGGTCTGATGGGTAATACCATTGTTGAAGATGGTAGTGTAGTGATGCTTTTAGAACCTTATGGTATTAAGGAAATGGGACGTACCGCCCCAGATCAAAACCTTGAAGTGAACCTAGCAGAAGAAGATAAGCTACGATTTAATGTATTGTTAGTGGATGACTCCTTGATTGCAAGAGAGGTTGAGAAAAATATCTTTAAAAATCTAGGCTTTGTTGTTGATACTGCGATTGATGGTATGGATGGTTTGGAAAAACTGCAATCAGGGCATTATGATATGTTGATCACCGACCTTGAAATGCCGCGTTTAGATGGTTTCGGGCTTGTGCGCCAAATTCGTAACCAAGCAATATATAAAGAGCTACCTATTATTGTGATTTCTACGCGAGAAAGTGCAGAGGATAGAATGCGCGCATTAGAAGTTGGTGCAGATTCCTATATGGTGAAACAACATCTTGAAGCAGCGAGTATTATTTCCACGGTTAAAGCCTTGGTTGGCCCTGATATGGTGAAAGAGCTTGGGGTTAAACAAACGTTAGACCCTCCTAAGTAATAACGATGTTTATAAAAGTTCCAGATTACCATATGCATACGCCTAGATGTAATCATGCCAAAGGTAGCATTGCTGAATATGCGCAAGCTGCGGTGGATGCTGGATTAAAAGAAATCGGTATGTCTGACCATTCACCCATGCCCGATGGTTTTGATGCCGCATGGCGTATGGATGAATCTGAATTGGATTCCTTTCTTGAAGAGCTGGAAGCAGCTCAACAACAATTTAAAGGTCAGTTAAGCATTAAAGCCGCCTTAGAAGTCGATTATTATCAGGGCGCAGAAGAATATATTACACATCTAGCCAACTATTATGATTGGGATTATTTGATGGGCTCTGTTCATTTTATTGGCGATTGGGGTTTTGATAACCCTGATGAAATAGCGCGCTTTGAAACATGCGATATTGAGCAGGCCTATTGTGATTATTTTAAGCTGGTTGAGCTATCAGCTGCTTGTGGTTTGTTTGATATTATTGGCCATCCTGATTTGATTAAAAAGTTTGGTTATCGAGCGCCTAAAGACTCGGTAGCTGTCGCACAAGCTCAAGATGCCATGCTGGTGGCAGTAAAAAAAGCGGATGTGGCCTTGGAGATTAGCTCAGCAGGTTTGCGTAAACCTGTGCGCGAAATTTATCCGCATCCAACTCTTGTTGAAAAAGCAACAGCTCTAGGTATCCCTTTTGCTTATGGCTCTGATGCGCATGCGCCCAGTGAAGTAGGGCATGCTATGAATGATTGCCTTGCTTTGTTGCAGCAGTTTGGCATGCAGTCCATCGCAACATTTAATAAACGTGATCGCAGCATGATGAGCTTTACGGATAGCGCATGAACAGCGAGCCTGAAGATAAGCTCTGGGTATTGCTCACAGGTGCATCAGGTGGTTTTGGGCTTGAGTTTGCCATGCAGCTTGAAGCTTTGGGCTACAATCTTATCTTGCACGGTCGCGATAAGTCTCGCTTACAATTAACCCACAATGCGCTGCAACATCCAGATAAACATATCTGTATGCAGGCAGACTTATCATCACGCAAAGAAACAGAAACCTTTATTGATAGTCTTGCTTCTTATGCCATCAAAGGTTTGGTGAATAACGCAGGTTTTGGCGTGTGGGGTGGTTTTGCCGAAAAAGAATGTGTGGCGCAAGCCGATGTGATTCGTGTGGATTTATTAGCCCCCGTTATGCTTGGTCACGCTTTGATTCCGCAGCTTAAAAAAAACCATGGATTTATGATTAATGTGTCATCCTTGGCAGCAGAAACACCCCTGCCGTATCTTGCAACCTATGCAGCCGTTAAAGCAGGCATGACCTTTTGGAGTGAAGCGATTCGAGCAGAGCATCAAGGTGAATTGGCGATTGTGACCCTAGCACCAGGGCCTTCGCCCACAGGGTTTAGGGATGTGTCGGGCGCACCCAAGGGTAAAGGCAATGAATTTAGTACACCCGCCAAAGAAGTGGTGAGTGCATCCTTGCAAACCTTAAATATGGGTGGTGGTTATTGTGTGCCGGGTTGGCGACACAAACTGTTGTGGCTGATACAGAAGTTGACACCTCGATTTATTTCGCTGGCTTTGATGGCGAACTACCTCAAAAAATAATTGAACGCTGATTATCCTTTCACATGGCAGCTTAGACTTTCTAAACGTGCTAAGCGTCCGCGCTTGACCATCAGTAACTATGGCGAAGTCGAGCTTGTATGGCCGCATCGTATGCCTAAGCGGTATATGCAGTCTATGTTGACGCAGCATACAGCTTGGGTGCTTAAGCAGTTATCAACGTTAAACATTCAAGAAAGAACCAACATAGATTTGCCAGAAATCATTGATTTTGTGGCTTTGGGGCAGAAGTGGGCGCTTGATTATCAACCTTCCTCGCTTTCACGTATTCAGTTGAGCGAGCAGGGTTTCATGCTCACAGTTACAGGTGACATGGATGATAAAGAGCAAGTGCGCCAAGCTTTGTTAGCATGGGTAAAGAAAAAGGGCAGGCAATATTTGAAACCCTGGCTTGCTGTTGTGGCGCAAGAAATGGGTTTATCTTATGGCACGGTTGCTATTCGTTTGCAGAAAAGGCGCTGGGGTAGTTGCTCTGCGAAAAAAAATATCAACCTTAATGCAGGGCTTTTATTTCTGCCTGACTTTTTGGTGCGGCATGTGCTTATTCATGAGTTAACCCACCTCAAACATTTGAACCACTCGCCAGCCTTTTGGCAGGATGTCAAAAAGTTTGATGCGAACTACAAAGAGAATCGCAAACTTTTACAGCAATATGGCTTGAAGCTGCCGATGTGGTTGCACCAAAGCTTTGATGATAACTTGCATAAATAGGTAAACAAGTAAAAATAGCACGATGAAAGATGATGATTTCCGAAAAACCAATGTAGCAGATGCCGTGATTGGACATATTGATAAAGCATTAAACAATATCTTTATCGCCCAGCATACCCAGCGCGAATACCCCGCAGAGCAAACAGGCGAAGATAATTTGAGCGCAGAACAAAAGAAAAAAGCGGCTGGTTTGATGCGGGTGAATCATGCTGGGGAAATGGCGGCTCAGGCTTTGTATCATGGGCAATCTCTCATTGCTCGAGACAAAACACTTAAAGATAAACTCAAGCATGCATCTGAAGAAGAAGCTGACCATTTGAATTGGTGCAGAACGCGCTTGGATGAGTTGGGTGAAAAGCCATCCTTGTTTGACCCATTGTGGTATGTTGGCTCGTTTGCGATTGGCATTGCAGCAGGTGCAGTGGGCGATAGGTGGAACTTGGGATTCTTAGCGGAAACGGAATATCAAGTGGTCTCTCATTTGCAAGGTCACTTAGAAAACTTGCCTGAAGAAGATAAGCGAAGCCGAGCTATTATTGAGCAAATGAAAATTGATGAAATGGGTCATGCACATTTAGCGGAAGATTTGGGTGCAGCTAAGTTACCCACCATGGTGAAGTCAGGCATGAAGCTGACCTCCAAAGTGATGACAGGTGTGTCTGAAAAAATATAAATGAATCAAGACACCAATTTTGATGATTTAACTGAACATTTCCAAAAGCGTATTTATGGTAGCCGAAAAGGTAAAATACGGTTGGCGGTATTGCAGCGCGATTTGGAGCAATATGTGCCAGCATGGGGAAATGGCGGTTTAAAGGTGCTTGATGTGGGTGCAGGGCTTGGGCAGATGGGCTTGCAGCTTGCAGGGCTTGGGCATGATGTGTGTATCAACGATATATCTGCGAACATGTTAGCTGCGGCGAAGCAAACAGCATGTGAGAAAGGTATAAATAAAAACATACAATGGTTGCATGCACCATTCCAAGATTTAAAAGCAAAACCCTATGATTTGGTACTGTGTCATGCAGTGTTGGAATGGTTGGATGAGCCTGAGAGTTTTATCGCCAAGCTGCATGAGCTTACCCATGCAGACAGTCTAGTTTCATTGATGTTTTATAATAAAGATGCGCTTATGTTTCATAATTTGGTGCGTGGTAACTTCAAAAAAATCAATAACAACGACTTTTCAGGCATGAAAGGGGGCTTAACCCCGCCAAACCCATTGCAGCCTAGTTGGGTGGAAAATAAGCTTAATGAGCATGGTTTTGAAATCTTTTATCGCAGTGGCATTCGGGTGTTCAGTGATTATGTGGGCATGAAGCGCGGTGGCAATGAGCATGACGCAGATGTTTTGTCTATGGAGCTTCGATATTCTCAGCACATGCCCTATATTTTATTGGGTCGTTATGTGCATGTGATGTGTAGACGAAAATAAACACATATTAACTATTGCTAATATAATAAACCGACCTTATAATGCGCTCTATGGAAATGATACCTCAAGAAAAAATCAGTACAGCAAGTGAAGGATTGAAAGCTATTGCGCATGAAGTTCGCTTGTCTGTTTTATGCCATTTGATGAGTGGCCCGCTGTGCGTACACGATTTGATTGAACGCACAGGTTCATCGCAATCTAACCTCTCCCAGCATTTATCTAAAATGCGCATGATGGGTATCTTGACTAATGAGAAGCGTGGTCAGCAAGTGTATTACAGCATTGCTAACCCTGAGTTTGAAAACCTTCTCACCGCGCTTCAAGGCATTTATTGCCCTGATGTTTGCGCTAAAAAATAAACTTTAAACTATCACTTTAATTAAACAGGAGCTTTGATATGTCAGTAGAACGTATTATTCATGTAGTTGCAGGATTTTTTATCATGTTGTCGGTGGTGTTGTCAGGCGCACCACTTTCAGAGCCAACATGGTTATGGTTTACCTTGTTTGTGGGTGCAAACTTATTTCAATCAGGCATAACGCAGTGGTGCTTGATGGGCATCATCTTGAAAAAGTTAGGCCTTAAATCTGAAGCCGCTTGCAAGACCTGCTAACCATGGCATGGGTTCAAGATAATTTACCACTGATCATCGCATTTGCGATTGTTGGCTGGATGGTTTGGGGAAGGGTGATAAAGCCAAAAATGTTAGGTATTAAAAAGATGACTGCGGGTGCATACCCCGATTTTAAAGAAGACCATACTTTGGTGGATGTGCGTTCATCAGGTGAATGGAACGGTGGGCATCCAGCGAATGCTATTCATATTCCTTTAAATGAATTTGAACAAAAAATGAATAAGATTTCTATGGATAAACCTGTCGTATTGATTTGCGCAGCGGGTATGCGTTCAGCGATGGCGGCGAGTATGATTGCCAAAGCAGGGCATAAGGATGTTTATAATTTTGCAGGTGGTTTTGGTAGCTGGTGTGCTGCGCAATTGCCACGAAAATAAGGGGATAATATGAAAAAGTTATGGTTGATTGTGCTGACTGGTTTGTTGGTTTCAGCTTGTGATGATGGGCAGGTTAAAGGTGCAGCGCTTGCAAGCGTAGAAGAAGCGCATCAAGTATTGCTTAAAGGCAAACAGAATGAAGCTTTCTTATTCTTGGATGTGCGTACGCCGCAAGAATATGCTGCTGGTCATGTCCCGGGTGCAAAGAATGTCCCTGTTCAAGTTCTAGCAGACCATTTGGCTGAAGTGCCGAAATCGGGCAAAGTATTTGTGTATTGCGAATCAGGTGTCCGCTCTACCAAAGCAACGCATATACTTGTTGATGCGGGCTTTGATAATATCATCAATATGAAGGCGAGTATGCGCGGTTGGCGCGGCGCTGGCTTCGAAATCGAACGTTAACATTGAGAAAGGCTGCTTATAAGCAGCCTTTTTTTATGCCTATTTTTCAAACCTTACTTTTTACGCGGTTATAAATTAGTATATTAGCTATTGCTAATTTAAAGAATATCGCTAATGTTTCGCACACTAAAATTCAGAGATTAATCCTTAGCGATTGGAATGGAGAGAAGATATGGAAGCAACAGTACAAGATTTTCATCACGTTGTAGAAACAGGTGATTTTGACCATTGGATAGATGTACGCACAGAAGAAGAGTTTAAAGCCCTTCGCCCTGATTGTGTTTTGGTTAAAAATCATCCTTTGGGCCAAATTGACACCTTGGATTTACCTAAGGATGCAAACATCTATTTGAGCTGCCGTTCTGGCGCGCGTTCAGGGCAAGCGCAACGCTTTTTGATGCAAAAAGGTTATGCGCATGTCACCAATGTCATGGGTGGTATTATGGCTTGGGAAGCAGCAGGCTACCCAACATTACAAGGTTAAATTTAAACAAATCATAAAGGTAAGGAGGTCAGTATGTTTGTAAGACAATTATTTGATGAAGCAACATGGACTTACACCTATTTGCTTGCTGATGAAAAAAGCAAAGAA
The DNA here is from genome assembly GCA_027055255.1 of Ghiorsea sp. Classification (GTDB taxonomy): domain Bacteria; phylum Pseudomonadota; class Zetaproteobacteria; order Mariprofundales; family Mariprofundaceae; genus Ghiorsea. Next base: position 1,318 of record JALUNK010000086.1, on the reverse strand, counting down.
GCGATTATTATTGATGCCGTGATTGAGCAGGTTGAGCGCGATGTAAAGCTGACTGAAGAGCTTGGTTTGACGCTTAAATATGTGGTAGATACCCATGTTCACGCCGATCATATCACAGGTTCAGGCTTGCTGCGTCAGCGTACAGGTTGCCAAACAGGTGTTGCGGCATCTGAAGCTGTGGAGTGTGTAGATGTGCCGCTTCAAGAAGGTGATGAGCTTCATTTCGGAGCTTTTACATTGCGTGTGTTGGAAACACCGGGTCATACATCAGGCTGCTTATCTTTTGTAACGAATGGCATGATTTTTAGCGGTGATGCGCTATTTGTCCGTGGCTGTGGACGCACCGATTTTCAAGCGGGTAGTGCGGATACCCTTTATACATCCATTACTGAGAAAATTTATACCCTACCGGATGATACCATTGTTTATCCCGGCCATGATTATAAAGGCATGATGCTTTCAACCGTGGCAGAAGAAAAAGCACATAACCCTAGGGTGAAGTTGGGAAGGCAAGGATTTGTGGATTTGATGAATAATTTAAATCTGCCTATGCCTAAGCGCATTCATGAAGCTGTACCAGCTAACTTGAAGTGCGGGTTAAGCAAAGAATCATAAAGAAGTTAAACACAACAAAAAGCCGCTGTTTAGAGGCTGTTCAAATAAAAAAGGAGAAAAGTATGTTAAAGAAAATTCAAATATTGGTTTTAGGTCTGATGTTGACTGCAACAACAAGTATTTATGCTTGCGGCGTTGGGGAAATGACACCTCAAGGTTATGAAAATGCACCGATTATCCATGCATATAATCATTGGAAACAAGGCAGAAATTCACCTATTCCATTCGTATTTGTTGATGTGCGTACACCTGAAGAATACAAAGCAGGCCATGTTCCGGGTGCTGTGAATATTCCAGTGTCTGAAATAAAAGAGCGCATGAATGAAGTGCCTAAAGACAAACAAGTTTATGTTTATTGCCATTCGGGTAAACGCGCTGCCAAGGCTTCAACTATTTTAGCTAAAGCAGGGTTTAGCGTTGAAAATATTCCTGAAAGCATGCAGGGCTGGAAAGCTGCTGGTTACCCAGTCGAGAAGTAAAAGCATATGGATATGATGCTGTTGCTGGGGCTTGCAGCCTCTTTAATTATGGGTATGAGCCTTGGCGTGTTTGGCGCAGGAGGCTCTATCCTGACTGTGCCTATTCTTGTCTTTTTGATGGGTGTGGGTGCGGCTGAAGCAACCGCATATTCCTTGTTTATCGTGGGTGTGACAGCGTTGTTTGGTATGTACACTTATTACAAACAAGGGCTGATACAATTTAA
>JALUNK010000085.1 GCA_027055255.1 Ghiorsea sp. | reverse complement strand
CCGATTCAAGAATTTGGTATTTTTGCAACCGTAGGTATTGCCTATGCATTGATAATCACGCTCACGCTTTTCCCTGCAGCATTGATGATATTGCCTGAAAAAGATGGGCATGCCGATAAAAAGCCATTGTTTAGTGATTATGTAGACTGGTCGAGTAAAGTGATTATCGAATACCCCAAACGCATTATGGCATTCTTTGCAATTTTGGTTGTGGTTTCATTGTATGGCGCATCGCTGATTAAGGTGGATGCATCTATGGTAGCGCAGTTTAAGCCAGATGACCCTATTCGTCATGCAGATACGGTGCTTAACCAACATTTTTCAGGCACAACTAGCCTTGATATTATGATTGATACAGGCAAAGAAAATGGGCTGCTTGAACCAGGATTTTTACAAAAGATTGTGGACTTACAAGCTGAGATTGAGAAAAATCCAATTGTGGGCGATACCTCATCCATTGCCGAGTTTTTGATGCTGATGAATAAAGCGCTGAATGAAGATAGGCCTGAGTTCTACCGTGTGCCCGACTCTTCTGATTTGGCAGCACAATATTTACTATTGTATTCATTCTCAGGCGCACCTGATGACTTTGAAACCTTTATGACCAGCGATTATAGAGAAGCGCATGTGCGCATCAATATGAAGTCGGACAGTACAGAAGCTGTGGCAGTTATTTTGAATGACTTGCAAGGAAAAACGGATGTTTGGTTCCCTGAATCAGAAGGTTATAAAGTCGATTGGGCAGGCACAGGTTATACCTTGGATGCTCTAGCTAAGATGATTATTGATGGTCAAGTTACATCCTTGGCTTTATCCATTCTTGCAATTTTCTTATTGTGTTGGGTGATGTTCAAGCGTTTGTTGATTGCAGTGATTGCGATGATTCCAGTGTCTTTGGCAGTAACAGTCAACTACGGAACCATGGGTAATTTGGGTATTCCATTGGACTTGGCAACGGCTTTGGTGGGTTCTATGGCGCTGGGTATAGGTGTGGATTTTGCGATTCACTATTTGCACAGATACCATGAAGAAACTGTGGCGAACCATTTGTATGAAGAAAGCGTGATTAATACCAACCATAGCGTGGGTCATGCGATTCTATTCAATACCATTGTTGTCGTGGGTGGTTTCTTGGTATTGCTATCTGCAAACTTGTACCCACAAATGAAACTGGGCGCACTGATTGCTGCAACCATGATTATTTGTTATGCCGCTACGGTTTATTTGTTCCCTGTATTGCTCGGTTTGGGTAAGGATAAAATTAAAGTATGAGATATGTAACTATCTTGGCAATGGCGGGGGTGTTGTGTGCAAGCAATGCCTCAGCTGTGGAGTTAACAGTCCACGGTGCTGTGAAAAATGAAACGGCTTATTTTATTTCAGGCGAAAAGCGTCTGGATAAAATGCAAAACCGTTTGGACTTGAAGCCTGAAGCCATACTCAGTGATAGATGGGAGTTTCGCAGTCGTTTCTTAGCTTGGTATGATGCGGCGACGGATATTGAGGCTAGCAATACCACGGACTTTACACCTGCCATTCAGGATTATTATCGCACTTATGCAGAGGTCAAAGAAGCATACTTTTTGTATGCGGCAGATGATTATGATTTGCGCATTGGGCAGCAGCAAATTGTTTGGGGTAAAACCGATGGTTTGCGTTTGCTTGATATTGTGAATCCTTTGGATATGCGAGAATTTTTATTGGATGATTTTCTTGATTCGCGTATGGGTGTGCTCGCTATGCGTCTGAATTATTATGCGTATTTGGGTGATAGTGAACATGAGTTCGAGTTTTTGTTTATTCCTGATGCCAAAACAGCGGAGTTTGCACCAAGTGGTTCGCGCTGGGCATATGCCATGCCTACGCCACCTCCTGGGGTAAACCTTAATGTGGCGCAAGGTAATGAACCAAGCTTTGGTTTTTCCGATGCTGAATATGGTTTGGCATGGCGCAGTAATTTAGATGGCTGGGATGTATCCTTAAATCTTTTTGATGGCTGGAAAGATACACCTGCGATTCAGACAAGTATGATTCCAGGCCAGTTGACCTTAACACCAGTTTATCAACGTATGACGACGGTGGGCGGCTCATTATCCAATGCCTTTGGTGCGATGGTGCTGAGAGCAGAAACAGCAATCAACTTTAATGAAATCATTACCACATCTGTTGCACCTCAAAGCACAACCACATGGAATGCTGCGGTTGGTTTGGATTATACAGCCAATAATTGGCGTTATAGCGCTCAATTTTTTATCCGCCATTTGCAAGATTGGGATAACACAGTGGTAGAAAAACAAGACTCAGGTTTTGTGACATTCATTATTTCCACAGATTATCTTAACGAAAAATTGAAACCTGAAATGATTGTTTTGCTGAGTTGGTCGGATGGTAGCTCCATGGTTCGCCCGAAAGTATCGTATGAGTTTAGTGATGCTGTGGTTGGGCGTTTGGGTCTAGACCTGTTTGCAGGGGATACCACCGACTTCTTTGGTCAGTTTGATAACAATGACAGGGTTTATACGGAAATAGAATATACATTTTAAAGGTCTCTTTTAATGATTGCTTCATAGATGTATGCGAAATTACAAAAAATAAGGAGAAAGATATGAAAAAGATTTTGATATTGGCTGTAGCAAGTGTTGCTATGGTTTCGCAAGCGCAAGCGGCGGATAAGTCCTTCGCAGAAGGCAAAAAGCTATTCCAAGAAAACTGTTTGGTTTGCCATAATGCGGAGCTTGAGCCTGCGCAAGCGCCACCGATGTTTGGCGTGCAAATGAAATATAAAATGGCGACCAAGGATAAGAC
>JALUNK010000084.1 GCA_027055255.1 Ghiorsea sp. | reverse complement strand
AGCGTTTGGATGAGTTCTAACCCATTGATTTCAGGCATTTTATAATCAGTTATGACGGTGTTGATTTCATCTTCATAGGTGTGGAATACTTTGATGGCTTCAGCACCTGAAGTGCAAGGAATAACATGGAAACCAGCCGCTTCTAATACAAATTGGCATGTTTCTAGAACGTCTGCATCATCATCTACTAATAAAATCACGTTTTCTCCTATTTTCAGCGGCATCATAAAGTTCCCCCTTGTTTTTGTTGGTGATATTTGTTACCAATATGTTCGACATTGGTGATATATAGTTTGTGACATTGATTACAGGGTTTATGGAAAGCATTAATATGAAATTAGATAAACGATTTGAAAGTACAGATTTCCAAGGAACAAAAGAAATTTGGTTAAAAAAAGGTGATGTGTTTCTCTATGAAGGGGATAACGCTAAAAAGCACTGTTATTTGGTGAAGAGTGGTCGTTTGGATGTTCGACTGATTGCGGGTTCTGGTCATGAAACATTACTCTATCAACTTAAAGAAGGTGACTTGGTTGGTGAGCTTGCCATGTTTGATTCAAATATTCGTACAGCAACAGTTGTGGCTACGTCAGCATCTTGTTTGTTAGAAATTGGGAATGATGAATTTAAAGAAAAGATGAAAGATTGTATTTTTTTACAAAAGTTAACTTCTCACTTTCTTCTTCGTTATCTCAAAACACATGAAGTTGTATGTCGTTTGAGTCAGCCGAACATCGGTATGAAGCTATGTTATTACTTTAAGTCGTTGGCTGAACAAGTGGGTGATGATCTAGAGTCTGGCGAAATATTCATTAATCTTCCAAGCCATGCAATGATGGCCAAATTGCTGAGCTGCCAACGTGAATCAGTAACGCGCGAGCTTAAAAAACTGGTTCAGATCAATATCCTGAAACAAACTGATGCAGGTTATCTTTTGAACATGACAAATGTAAACTTATACCTTGGTGATGTTTTAGACGTTTAGTTCAATGCCACGATGCAGACATCAACTTTACCAATCCCCTTGAGTTCTAAGTTGACCATGTGATGTTTGGGTGTCCTTTTTAAGGTGTTTAGTGTGACTTGATCCAATAAAATTTCACCGGCGCGCGCATTTGATTCTAATCGGGCTGCAAGGTTGACATGTTTACCGATTGCAGTGAATGCACGACGCTCATGTGAGCCTAGGATGCCAAGTACTGCTTCACCCGTTGCAATGCCTATACCAACGCCCAAGGCTTCTTGTTTGTTTTGTCTGCGTTTTTTATTGAGTGCTAGAATACGTTGCTGAATGGTTAGCCCTGCTTGAAAAGCATCTTCAACATGTGTATTTTCAGAGCCTACGATACCAAATATTGCCATAATACCATCACCCATAATTTTATCGATGATGCCATGGTTATCAAGAATGGATTGTAACATTTCATGCATGTAGGCATTGAGTGTGTTCATGACTTCCTGTGCATCGACTTTTTCATTGTAATTGGTAAAGCCACGAATATCGACAAACAATGTACTTATTGTTTTGCGTTCACCATCACTTTTTAGCTGTATATCGCCATCGATAGCAAGTTGTGCTATTTCTTGACCGACATGTCTGCTTAGTGTTCTATCAAGTTGATCTTTAAGTAAATGAAGTTCATTAGCGGCTTGTTGGTATTGTTGAAGCTCGAGAACCTTTTGGGTGACATTGAGGAATAATAACCAATCACATGTTTTATCTTCAAGTGCAATAATGTCGGTGTATTGGTCATCCTTAAGTTGTATATGTGGAAGTTCAAAAGGTTCTTGAATAGGCAACATACCTTGCAGAACATCGCAGACCACGGATGCCTCAGTTTGCAGGGTTGGTTTGTTTTCAAAGTAGACAGTCCATGCACCATCAACTGATTGAACAAGCGCAGTACCTTTTTCAAGTTGAATCCAAGCAGGAGATAAATTGTTTAGTTGGCTTGTAGCCAGCCATTGGTTTATGCGTTCGGGTATTACTGCTTTGCTCATAACATGGCTTTGGCGATGGCCGTGAAAGAATTCTCAACGTTGGTTCCCGTTTTGGCACTGGTTAAGAAGACAGGTCGATTAGAGCTTTCCAGTTCTTGTATCAAGCCATCATGAATGCTCCAAGCATCTTGTAAGTCAGACTTATTGAGTAAATAAATAATGGGTACTTCTTCCAGTTCATCACGAACACGTTGATGAATGTCTTTAGCAACGGTAACTGTATCGGGGCGAGTGCCATCAATCACCATGAGAATACCAGAGGAGCCACGCAGGTAGCTGGTCGGTATCTTTTTATACTTCTCTTCACCATGCACATCCCAAATCATCAAGTTGACTTGTGTGTTATCTATATCAATAACCTTTTTGTCAATCTTAACACCCATACTGGATAGATACTTATCTGAGAATTTACTGTAAACAAACTGAGCGGTTAAACTGGTTTTCCCAACACCAGCTGCACCCAACACACATATTTTTTTTTGTATCACTGGATACCTTTACTTGTAAAGTTTGAGGTGTTGAAGCTTTCTACTTCTGCAATTTTATCAAAATTTTCGCGAGCAAAAGCTATCCAACTTTTGGATGCTTTTCCTGATACATATAGGACACCTTTTGCGTAGATCATCTCTATAGTGGGAGGGGGGTTGAGTAGTTTGATAGCGCGTTTTAAAATATCTGAGTCACTAGCTTTTTTCACGATTTTTCTTTTGTTACGATGAATGGTCTTTTTGGGTTGGCTTGAAAGAGAGTTGTCTAATTTGATATCATCGTTTTGCGGTGTTTCAAACACACTACTCAGCACAGAAACTTGGCTGCTATCAACATTTTCCACACCTGCCACATAAAGTGCTGCTTTTTCAGCTTGTGATAGCCAAGTATTCGATGCAACGCCCGATATGGTTAATGTGCCATGATTCATACTTAGTTGAATGGATTTGGGTGGTTGCAACAATTGAGCAACGCGTTTTAAGATTAATGGCTCTTGTAGCGCATGGTAAGGCTGCATCAAAAAATTAACCTTTGAATCAATATGATATTCAGATAATAAGCTGTATGGGTCAATACTTAAAGGGTCTCGTAGCCCAAGAATAGTATAACCTTGTTCATCCTCTTGAATATTGGATATCACAATTCCTTCTTCAGTTTGCAGGCGTGATATATATTTATCCCAGTTGGCTTGGGCTTGTTGTTGCTCAGCTTCTTCAAGGCCCCACCAGCCCAAGAATGCGATCAATATAAGTGCAACAACAAGGATAGCTTTGATAGGAGACTTTTTCTTTTTTTTGTCATCATCACCTTTGAAGTCGGATACCAATAAAGGTTGTAGATATTCATCCAAGCCAAGAAAGGGTTCAGTATCGCCATTAAAATCTTTAAGTTCTTTATTAAATGTTTGTTGAATGTGTTCGATAGTTTCTTGAATTTTTTCATTAAAAGAACGGGGAGTATTGCCTCGGCAAACCACAGCCAAAACGCTACCTGGCCCACTTTCGATAATCACTTCTAGGTCACCCATGCGCAAGTTTTCGATGCCTTGGTCAGTGCTGCCAGAAAATGAATCATGGATAAAATCTTGCACTGCTGTAAGCATACTAGAAACGATATCTGCATCTTCATCTAGCGATGGGTCAAAGGATAAGTGTTGAAGCAGTAAGCCTGTTTCTTTATGAATCAAAAAGACTTGTTCAACGCGGTATACCAAGGTGTTAAGCATAACGACTTCAGCAAAAGGTTTCCCTGTGCGTAATGCTTCAAGTCGCCACTTTAGACCCTGTGCGGAAAAAGAATTTTCTAAGGTTTGATTCAAGGACTGTAACATTTCGGCAATAGAATTGTTAATGGACTTACGGATGGCAGGGCCCATCACTGGGAATAATGCATCCGATAGTGACTTTGGATCTTTGGCAATGGACTCTTTAATCGACTTTTCAATGGTTGGTGCTAATGATTTGCCTAGTTCTTCATCTTGTTGGTTACGTATGTCAACTGCCTCAGCCAAAACTTTAGCCACTTCTTGAGCATGCAACTTTTGGTCGAGCAATAGTTTTTCAAGCTCATCAAGGCGAACAGACTCTTTTTCAAATAAGAGTTTGCGAAGCTCTTGCATAGCTGCTTCGTTGTTTGGGTTTGAGTTAGCACTCATGGCAAGGACTTTATGAGTGCGCTACTATTTTTTTCCTTCAGGAAGTTTGAACTCACCATTTAAGCGTAGGGCGACTTCACTAAACATATCAGCCAAAGCTCTACGGTCTGTTTTGCTATCGGCAAGCTCATCCGTTGATTTATTCATTTGCTCATTGAGTGTGGTGCGAACATTTTGGATTTCAGCGAGCAATGTTTTAGATTGCTCAAGCAAAGCGTCCCTAGAATCACCTGAGTTTTGGGTTAGTTTCTCTTGGACTTGTGATATTTTTTTATCGGTCTCGTTAGCATTTTTTGATAATTCACCGGTCAAGTGACGCGTGTCTTCTTCACGCTCACCACGCTCATTTGCAACTTGGTCAACAAGGCTGCTGACTTCCTGCTTGATGTACTCTTCCAATGCCTCTAAGCGATGGTTGGTTTCATTACGAAGTGAGTCAGCTTCGTTTAAAACACGCTCTTCAAGGCGGGCAAAACGTTGTTCATAATCGCGCATTTGTGAGCCAAAGATAATATCACGTATTTGGTCAACATTACCCACTTCTGCAGCTTGTGCTTGGTCTACTTCTGCCTTTTTTGACATGGTTACTTATCCCTCCGTGGATACGAATCCGTAAAACAATTCAATGTATATTGTGCGCAATCATACATATATAGGGTTAAATCACAAAAATGTTATTGTCTTATGAAAGAATATTTTTTATATCTATTCCCTTAAGAGTTCAGTAATACCTGTTTTTGAGCGTGTTTTTTCATCCACAGTTTTGACAATCACTGCGCAATATAAATTCGGGCCACCCGATGCGCCAGGCATAGAACCTGAAACGACAACAGAATATGGTGGTACTTCACCATAGGTCACTTCACCAGTTGCTCGATTCACAATACGTGTTGATTTTCCAATATATACACCCATTGAAATCACAGAGCCTTCGCGAACAATTACACCTTCAACAATTTCAGATCGGGCACCGATAAAGCAGTTATCTTCAATGATGGTTGGTGTGGCTTGCAATGGTTCTAATACGCCACCAATACCTACACCGCCTGATAAATGTACGTTTTTACCGATTTGGGCACATGAACCCACTGTTGACCATGTGTCTACCATGGTACCTTCGTCCACATAGGCACCGATATTCACGTAAGAAGGCATTAAAACTACTTTAGATGCAATAAAGGAGCCTTTACGAACTGTTGCGTTTGGAACCACACGCATGCCACCCTTGCGGAACATATCTTCGCCCCAGTTGGCGAATTTTTGTGGTACTTTGTCATAATATTGTGTGTCACCGCCATGAACCACTTGGTTATCGTGTAGTTTGAAATACAACAAAACAGCTTTCTTCATCCACTCATTGGTTTTCCAAACACCATCTTCATCACGCTCTGCAACGCGAATGCCACCATCATCAAGCAAGTCTATGCAACGGACAACTGCTTCGCGTATTTCAGAGTCTACGCTATGCATATCCCAAGAATCTCGGGTATCCCATGCTTGTTCGATGACTTGTTGTAAATGGTTCATGTATAACTCCATATTTCAATTGGTTTTAAAAGATATTTTGCCAAACCTAAGAAGGTTGAGGGGTGAAGTAAATGGTGTATTCCAAGATGTGGTTGTGAGTAAGGCTTTATATGGTTACTCTGCGGCTAATTGTTATAGGTGGTGGACATGGAAAACATTGTCATTCAAGGCGGCGTGCCGCTTCACGGAAGTGTGGAAAGTAGCGGTGCAAAAAATGCAGCGCTACCTTTGCTTGCGGCTGCGATTCTTGCTGATGGGCCTGTAACGTTTCATCGTATCCCTCACTTGAATGATATCACCACCATGACCAAGTTGTTGGCATGGCAAGGTGCGGAAGTTGAATACGACGATAAAAATTGTTTAACCATAGATACACGAAATGCAACCAAACCCGAAGCACCTTATGAATTGGTGAAAACGATGCGCGCGTCATCATTGGTGTTAGGCCCTTTGTTGGTTCGATTTGGTGAAGCTAGAGTAAGTTTGCCTGGTGGTTGTGCGATTGGTGCTCGCCCCATTGATTTACATCTCAAGGCGCTTGAAGCCATGGGTGCAGAAATCATGGTTGAGCATGGTGATGTGATTGCCAAAGCACCGAACGGTTTGAAAGGTGCTCATATTTTCTTTGATCAAGTGACTGTAACAGGTACAGAAAACATCATGATGGCGGCTGTACTTGCCGATGGTGAAACGATATTAGATAACGCGGCACGTGAGCCTGAAGTGGTGAATCTTGCAGATTCCTTGCGTGATTTGGGTGCAAAAATTAAAGGTGATGGTACGGATACTATTACTATTCAAGGCGTATCTTCTATTTCTGGTGGCGATATTTATACCGTTGCAGACCGCATTGAAACAGCAACTTATTTGGCAGCAGCTTTGATTACGGGTGGCGATGTTACAGTAACAAAAACTGACCCGAATATGCTGGATGCTTTTTTGGCGCGTGTGAAAGAGGTGGGTGGGGTTGTGGAAACGGGTGCTGATTTTATTCGCTGTGCTGCACCTGAACGATTGAAAGCAGTCAATATTCATACCATGCCGCACCCAGGTTTTCCCACGGATTTACAAGCCCAGTTTATGGCTATGATGTGTGTGGCTGATGGTACAAGCTTGATTTCAGAGACGATTTTCGAGAATCGCTTTATGCATGTGCAAGAGTTGATTCGTATGGGTGCAGATATTCAGTTGGACGGACATACGGCTGTAGTGAAAGGTGTGAAGCACCTGTCAGCCGCACCTGTGATGGCGACGGATTTACGTGCATCGGCATCTCTAGTGCTTGCAGGCGTGGCAGCAGAAGGTGAAACTGTGATTTCACGTGTGTATCATATCGACCGCGGCTACGAGAGAATTGAAGAAAAAATGCGTAGTTTGGGTGCTCAAATTGAGCGTCAATATGTGTAAGAAAAGGATTAAAAAGTGTCAGATAAACCAGTGTTAACCATAGCCTTGTCCAAAGGTCGTATTTTAGAGCAAACGCTACCTTTGCTAGAGTTTGCTGATTTGATGCCCAAAGAAGATGTGCAAACCACCCGAAAATTGATGGTGGATGGGCCTAATGATTGGGCAGGAAGCAAGATTCGCTTTTTAATTATTCGTGCTGCGGATGTGTGTACGTACGTGGAAAAAGGTGCAGCGGATTTGGGCATTTCAGGGCGTGATTTATTACTTGAACACAAACCGCATGTATATGAACCATTGGATTTGAAGATTGGTAAGTGCCGCTTGTGTGTGTGTGGCCCCAAAGAAGCGATAGAAGCAGGTGATTCATCCGTTAGTGGTGGGCGCATTCGTGTGGCAACAAAGTATGATGCCCTTACCGAAGCCTATTACCGTGAACAAGGTGTTCATGCTGATGTGATTCATTTGTATGGTTCGATGGAACTTGCACCTTTGGTGGGTTTAGCTGATCGCATTGTTGATGTGGTCGAGACTGGCAATACACTCAAAGCCAATGGGCTAATTGAAGAAACAACCCTGTTTGATGTGTCCAGCCGTTTGATTGCGAACCCTGCAAGTTTTGTGACCAAGAAAAAACAAGTGCAAGCTGTTATCAATAAATTACGAGAAGCTGTGGAAGATAGAGAGATGGAGCGTAATAAGTGAGTAAGATTCAACGCATTTATTCAACAAATGAAAACTATAAGGCTCAATTGGATGCTTTGCTTTCGCGTGAAACTGATACGGGTGAGGATGTACAAAACCTTGTGGCTGATATTCTGAGTGATGTAAAAACGCGTGGTAATGCAGCACTTTGTGAATATACAGCCAAGTTTGATGGCTGGGATTGCACTGCCGAAACGATGGTGATTAGCCGTGAAGCCATGGAAAAGGCTTGGTTTTCTGTATCGGATATGGATAGGCAATCTTTACAGCTCGCGGCAGACAGGATTCGTGCATACCATGAAAAACAGGTTCAAAAAGACTGGGCATACACTGATGATGCAGGGCTAACGCTGGGGCAAAAAATTACGGCTTTGGATAGCGTAGGTTTGTATGTGCCGGGCGGCAAAGCGGCATATCCATCATCAGTGCTGATGAATGCAGTGCCAGCGCAAGTTGCGGGTGTAGAAAAGATTATCATGGTGGTGCCCACACCTGCGGGCGAAGTCAATGCGTTGGTCTTGGCGGCAGCTTATGTGTCGGGTGTGCAAATCGGTTTTGCTGTGGGTGGAGCGCAAGCTGTGGCAGCCCTTGCTTATGGTACGGAAACCATTCCAGCCGTGGATAAAATTGTAGGCCCTGGTAATAAGTTTGTGGCTGCAGCCAAACGCCAAGTGTTCGGCACTTGTGGCATTGATATGATTGCAGGGCCATCTGAAATTGTGGTGGTGGCTGATGGTGGGCATTCAGAATGGTTGGCAGCAGACTTTCTATCCCAAGCAGAGCATGATGAAGCCGCACAAAGCATTTTTATCACCGCAGACGAAAATTTAGCGAATAAAGTAGAAGCGGCGATTGAGCAGCATTTGTCTGTATTGGAGCGCGCAACAATTGCGAGAGCCTCCGTGGATAATCATGGTGCATTTGTGATTGTAAAAGACTTAAATGAAGCTGCTGAAGCGGTGAATATCATTGCGCCTGAGCATTTGGAGCTGGCATTGGATGATCCTGATGCTTTGTTGCCAAGCATTAAACATGCGGGTGCGATTTTCTTGGGTCACTTTGTGCCTGAAGCCTTGGGTGATTACATGGCAGGGCCAAATCATGTGTTACCCACCAACCGTACTGCACGTTTTTCTAGCCCGTTGGGTGTGTATGATTTCCAAAAACGTACGAGTATTATCCGTTCTACACCTGAAGGTGTGGCAGCGATTGGTGCAGAAGCCGCACACCTCGCACATCGAGAGGGTTTGCAATGTCACGCCCTCACATTAGAACTTCGTTTAGGTGATAAAGGGGAATAAATATGAGTCGCAGTGCAAGTATTGAAAGAAATACCAAAGAAACACAAATTAAACTTTCCATTAATCTTGATGGTACAGGCGATTGCACCTTAAACACACCTATCCCTTTCCTGAATCATATGTTGGAGCAAATCAGCCGTCATGGATTGATTGATTTGAATATCGAAGCCAAAGGTGACACGGATATTGATGACCACCACACAGTGGAAGATATTGGCATTTGTTTGGGTGAAGTGTTGCGAGAAGCCATTGGTGATAAAAAAGGCATCGTTCGCTATGGTCATGCTTATGTGCCATTGGATGAGTCTTTGTCGCGTGTGGTGCTTGATTTATCAGGTCGCCCTGATTTGGAGTATCATGTTGATTTTCCTAAAGAATTAATCGGTAACTTTGATGTAGATTTATTTAAAGAGTTTTTTCAGGCTGTGGTTAATCATTCGCGCATGAGTTTGCACATTGATAATTTAAGAGGTATCAATAATCACCATATTGCAGAGACTGTGTTTAAGGCATTCGGTCGCGCTTTGCGTATGGCTGTGGAAGCAGACCCACGCCAAAGCGGTATTCCAAGCACCAAAGGTTCACTATAATTTATGATTGGATTGATTGATTATGGTATGGGCAACTTACATTCGGTTGATAAGGCGTTAGAAAAAGTTGGCGGTGAAGTTGAGCTGGTGAAGCAAGCCGATGATATTGCCAAATATGAGAGAATTGTATTACCAGGTGTGGGCGCATTTCGTGATTGCATGGCAACGCTGAAAGAAACGGGTATGGCTGATGCGATTAAAGAAACGGTGGCTAAGGGTACGCCATTCCTTGGTATTTGCCTTGGTATGCAGGTATTGATGACGCGCTCATATGAGTTTGGCGTACATGCAGGTTTGAATCTTATTGAAGGGGAAGTGAAACATTTTCCCGAAGATCATGTAGAGCGTGGTTTTAAAATTCCGCATATGGGCTGGAATGATGTGGTGCTTCCGGATGGAGAGCCCCATGAGGTTCTCAAAGACATCCATAAAGGTGATCAAGTGTATTATGTTCACTCTTATTATTGCACCCCAAGAAATACGGATGACTTGCTTGCAGCCTGTTCATATGGTGATTTTCCATTTGCATCAGTGATTGGTCGAGATAATGTATTGGGTATGCAATTCCACCCTGAAAAGAGCCAACAGGTTGGTATGGATTTGCTGCAAGGTTTTATAAACTGGAAACCATAAGTCTGTAGGATGCGAAAAAGGTTTGTTCTGTTATAGTTCGACAAAATTAAATAAGCGTTATTAAATATGTTAAAAGGGGATTCCATGGGTATTCTTGAAGGAAAAAAAGGTTTAGTTCTTGGTTTGGCTAATAATAAATCTATTGCATGGGGTGTTGCGCAAGCTTGCCATCGTGAAGGTGCTGAGCTTGGCTTTAACTATTTGGGTGAGCAACTCGAGAAGCGTGTGCGCCCACTTGCAGAACAAGTGAATGCAACATTGATTGAGTCTATGGATGTTGGAAATGATGCAGAAATGGATGCATTTTTTGCAAAAGTTGAAGAAAAGTGGGGTAAGATAGACTTTTTGGTGCATTCGATTGCTTTTGCGAATAAAGATGCGCTGCGCAACCCATTCTCTCAAGCTTCTAGAGCTGATTTTCAGTTGGCGATGGATATTTCAGCTTATTCTTTTATTGCGTGTGCGCAACGCGCTGCAAAAATTATGAATGATGGTGGTAGCATGGTGACCATGACTTACTTGGGGGCTGAGCGTGCAGTGCCAGGATATGGCATGATGGGTGTAGCCAAAGCTGCACTTGAAGCATCCACGCGTTATTTAGCACAAGATTTGGGGCAGCGTGGCATTCGTGTCAATGCGGTTTCTGCAGGCCCAATTCGCACATTAGCTGCATCTGCAGTGGGTGATTTTAAAGCATTGATGGCAAAAAGTGCACGTGGCTCCATGCTTGGTCGTAATGTAACACAAGATGAAGTGGGCAATACCACTGCCTATCTAGCTTCAGATTTATCATCAGGTGTATCTGGGGAAGTGCATTATGTGGATGCAGGCTTTCATGTTGGTGCAGGTGACCCGGGCGAATAATGTTTCTCTTACCTACCTATTATTCTTTAGCGGCGTTAGAAACGCGCACTTACAGTTGTAAGTTTGCTTATTCTGCCTTGCTAGCGAACAATATTCAGGCAAGTTAAATCATTATTGATGATGCTTTTGTATTTAAAGGGTTAGGGATAGCAGATGTCAGGTTCTAGTTTAGGTCAAATATTCCGTGTAAGTACAGCAGGTGAATCGCATGGCAAAGCCTTGGTGGCTATTGTTGAGGGTTGTCCTGCTGGCGTGGCACTATCTGAAGCTGATATTCAACCTGATTTGGACAAACGTAAACCTGGGCAATCTAAATATACTACACAACGCAGAGAAGCCGATGAAGTGGAAATATTATCGGGTGTGTTTGAGGGGAAGACTACAGGTTGCCCGATTGGTTTATTGATTCGTAATACAGACCAGCGCAGTAAAGATTATTCTGATATTAAAGATAAATTTCGTCCGGGTCATGCAGATTTTACATTCCATGAGAAGTATGGTTTTAGAGATTATCGCGGTGGTGGTCGTTCATCTGCACGAGAAACAGCCATGCGGGTTGCAGCAGGGGCTGTAGCGCGTAAGTTCCTTGCCAGTTCGGGAGTGAGCATTCGTGGTTGGGTAGACCAAATTGGTCCAATTAAAATTAACCCAAGCAACTTTTCTTTCGATGAAATTTATAACAATCCATTTTTCTCACCTGATGCTAGTGCTGCAAAAGATATGGCTGACTTTATGGATAAGCTTAGAAAAACAGGGGATTCCATCGGTGCATCGGTGACGGTTGAAGCGCAAGGTGTGCCAACTGGGTTAGGTGAGCCTGTATTTGATAGACTCGATGCTGACTTAGCCAAAGCCATGATGAGTATTCAAGCAGTGAAAGCTGTAGAAGTGGGTGATGGGTTTGCCTGCGTTGAAGCCAGAGGTTCTGAGTTTGGTGATGCGATTCGTCAAGATGGTTTTCAAAGCAATCATGCAGGTGGTGTATTGGGCGGCATATCTAACGGTGATACCATTCATGTACGTATGGGTTTGAAACCAACCTCATCTATTCTGAAGCCGCGTCCAACCATTGATATGGATGGCAATGAAACTGACATTATTACCAAAGGTCGTCATGACCCATGCGTGGGTATTCGCGCTGTGCCTATCGCTGAAGCGATGCTTGCCTTAACGCTTGCAGATCATCTACTTAGGCAACGTGCTAGTCAGTTATAACCCCAACTAAAACTGCCACCAACTTTTTTCTAATTCACTTTTGCAGCGTTTTAATTGTGCTTGATACATAAGAGAACGCTTTTTAACTTTTCGTGCAACTTTTACCAGCCACGGTTTTTTAAGATAACTTCGGCGTTTGTAGCCACCATGCCCTTCGTGGTAGGCTAAATACTGTTTGTAAGCATCCCATTTGGATACACCCAAAGTTTTATAAGTGTAGTCAGCATACCAGCCAATAAAGTCAGTGGCATCCTCAAAATCACTGCGGCTGGCACTGCGGTTTCCTGTTTTTTCTTTATACCAATCCCATGTTGCGTCTTTGACTTGGGCATAGCCATAAGCCGAAGATTTTCTGCCCCATGGGATAAACCACAATAAATAGTCTTTTGGTGGCAATGCTTTAGCGGTAAACCGTGATTCTTGATGAATGATGGCGAGTTGCACATGAATAGGCACGCCCCATTTTTTATAGGCATGTTTGGTGTAGGCATACCAGCTACTTTTCTCTTGAAAGATAGCGCAACTATCGTCCATGTTTTGTGGCGGTTTTTTAGTGCAGCTTACCGTAAACAATAAGGAAAGTATTAGAAGATATTTTAGCCAATTCATTGCGCTACTCTTGCATCCAAACGGGGTGTTTGACCATGACTTTTTCAAAGAGGTTACTTTGTAAGTGTTTGTTTAACCAAACTTGTAACTTGGGGTAGGGCGCTTGTTCAAACCAAACTAAATCTACAAAGGAAAACTGGCGAATGAAAGGGAAGATAGCGTAATCGGTTAAGCTAGGTTGGTTCACATGTAAAAAAGTATGTTGCTCTAACAGAGTCTCTAGTGTTTGTAGAAAGGTTTCGCCCTGTTTACGGTAGTATGCCTTCGAATGTTCGGGGAAACGGTCGGCATATTTATATTTATCCAACCAAGGTTTAAAGGCATTGTCGTTTATATCAATCAGGGGAATAGCTTGTTCTTGATGGCTTAGCCAATCATTAGGGTCATGTTGCTCTAAAGCCCAAAGCATGATGTCTAAGCTTTCATCAATCACTTGCCCGTTTTCAAACACCAGTACAGGCACAGTTCCTTTGGGGGAGGCATCCAACATAGCTTGCGGTTTATCTTTGAGCAGGATTTCACGTTGTTCGACTTTGATACCAGCGTATGTCATAGCAAGCCGCGCACGCATGGCATAGGGGCAGCGGCGGAATGTATATAAGATATGTGACGTTATCGTATGCCTCCAAAGTCTACGCCAGAAAGTTCTGCCATTTCTTTTTTCCATGTGGTTAAATCATCAAGGCAAAACTGATTGAGATGATGGTGACCACAGGCGCGAGACATCACTTGCATGAGATGAGTTGAGCTTTCAAAGAATCGTTTTAAACGTTCTGCAGCTAAATCTACAGGTAATCTTGCGCGTAGGTCTGGCTTTTGTGTGGCAATGCCGACGGGGCAATTGTTGGTGTGGCATGCACGCATACCCAAACAACCAATTGCCTGAATCGCAGCATTGGATAGGGCTACTGCATCTGCACCGAGAGCTAAGGCTTTGGCATAATCCTCAGGCAACCTAAGCCCTCCTGTGATGATAAGGCTGATATGTTTTTGTCCCTGCTTATCCAAATGGCGACGCGCTCTAGCAAGCGCAGGAATAGTGGGTACGGATATATTATCTCGAAATAATAGTGGGGCAGCGCCTGTACCTCCACCACGACCATCAAGAATAATATAATCTACGCCAATATCGATGGCTGCATCAATATCTTTTTCAATGTGTTGAGCTGATAATTTTACACCAATAGGGATACCTCCCGTTGCTTCCCTAACTTCAGCAGCAAAATCTTGGTAGGCTTGAATATTATCCCAATCAGGAAAGCGAGAAGGTGAAATAGCATCTTGACCTTCTTTTAATTGGCGGACTTTAGCGATTTTACCTTGCACTTTATGCCCAGGAAGGTGACCTCCTGTGCCCGTTTTTGCGCCTTGCCCACACTTGAAGTGAAAAGCTTGGCATTGTTGAACTTTATCCATGCTATATCCAAAGCGACCTGATGCCAGCTCGTATAAGTATCTACTATTGGCTGCTTGTTCTTCGGGTAACATACCACCTTCACCTGAGCAAATACCTGTGCCAGCAAGCTCTGCACCTTTGGCGAGTGCAACCTTGGCTTCTTCAGATAATGCCCCATAACTCATGTCGGAGATAAAAAGAGGTATATCCAACTTTAAAGGTTTTTTAGCTTGGCTACCGATAATGACATCTGTGCCAACGGGCTCATCATCCAATAAAGGTACTTCATACAACTGTTTGGTGACAAATTGGATATCATTCCATTGGGGTAATTCATGTGCAGGAATACCCATGGCTGCAACGCGTCCATGATGACCTATTTTATTTAAGCCATGGGTGGCAAGGTGTTGAATATAATTGGTGTGCGGTTCATCTTCTGTGCCATGTAAATCAGCAAACTGACCTTGATAGCTATCTCGTGCATATGCTTGTGGGTTTTCTGCTTCCCATGCTTTAATTTCATCTGTATCCACCCAAACCTGGTCATCTTCAATCCAAGCAGAGAATTTATGCAGGACTTCTTTACTATCATACGCGCTAACGCCTGTTTTATATTGAAAATCCCAGCCATGCACACCACAAATAAGGTTTTCACCTGAGACATGCCCATCAGCAAGCATAGCACCACGATGCAAACATCGCCCAAAGAGCACGGATACATTTTGTTCATCTTCCCATTTGATAACGACCAAATCGACGTTCTTAACCAATACAGGTTTAGGTTTTAAAGGTTTTAGCTTGTCCCAGTTAGCAATGCTTAATTTGTTCATGTTTACTCCCATTAGAGGTTGTAATACTGTTTTATTTATCATGTTGTCGGTACAGTTGGCTCATGTCTTACAGAAAGCAAGATAACCTATTTGAGCATAAATATATAGAAGCATTCATCTTTGATGCAGAAGTCACCCGTGTGTTTGAAGATATGATTCAACGTTCTGTGCCGGGTTACGGGTTAACCCTGCAAATGCTTGCGGTGATTGCAGAGCTTTACGCGCAAAAGAATAGCAAGCTGTATGACTTGGGCTGTTCGCTAGGTGCATCCACATTGGCATTGGCGCATGGTATCAAAGCATCAGGTTGCGGAATTATTGGTGTCGATAATTCAGCCGCGATGTTGGAGAAGTGTAAGCAACATATAGCACAAAGCCCTGTGCCTGTGGTGTTGCAAGAAGCAGATATACAAGGTGTGGAGATATCTGATGCATCGGTGGTGGTTTTAAACTTTACCCTACAATTTATTGCCAAAGAGGAGCGATTAAACCTGTTGCAAGGTATTTATCAGGGCATGCGCAAGGGTGGGGTATTGGTGCTCTCTGAAAAGGTAAGCTTTGCCGATGAATTTGAGCAGCAGCAACATGTTGCGTTGCATGAATCTTTTAAAAAAGCGCAAGGTTATTCTGAGCTTGAAGTGAGCAGAAAGCGTCAGTCTTTAGAAAATGTGTTGATACCAGAGCCTATCTCGGCGCATCATGCGCGATTAACAGCAGCAGGCTTTGATGAAGTGCAGACATGGTTTCAATGTTTTAACTTCACATCCATGCTAGCATATAAAATATAACACAATTGAGCGAGGCTATGATTAAAGGTATTCGAGAAGACATTCAAACAGCATTTGAGCGTGACCCTGCGGCATGCTCTGTTTGGACTGTGCTGACATGCTACCCTGGTCTGCATGCGATTTGGTTTTATCGTTTGGCGAATGCTTTTTGGCGAATGGGTTTGCATTGGGTGGCGCGGTTTACCATGCATATTGCCCGTTGGATTACAGGTATTGAAATTCACCCAGGTGCAACCATTGGTCGTAGATTCTTTATTGACCACGGTATGGGTGTAGTAATTGGTGAAACCACAGAAATTGAAGAAGATGTGACCCTGTATCACGGTGTAACCCTTGGTGGTACGACTTGGCTGGCAGAAAAACGACATCCAACTTTAGAGAAGGGTGTCGTGATTGGTGCGGGTGCGAAAATCTTAGGGCCAATCACCATTGGTGAGCAATCGCGTGTGGGTTCTAACTCTGTGGTGCTTAAAGATGTGCCAGCTTATAGCACTGTGGTCGGTATTCCAGGCTCAGTGGTAGGTAAAACTGACACTATGCTTGAAGATGGTAAGATTAATCTTGATCACCATTTGATGCCCAACCCTGTGGCAGAGGCGATTAAGCATGTACTGCAGATGATGGATGATGTGAATGCCCGCGTGGATAATATTCAGATGGACACAGATAAATGCAGGGTAAAAGAGCCGCAGCAAGAAAAAGAAATTGTGGCAGATATGAAAAAAGAACATGATAAAATCCAGAATTTTTTGGATGGAGAAGGCATTTAAATCGGATGGTCGGTGCAGATTGTAAATTTGCTGATGACATTACAAATCTTGCCGTTAAAGTGCGCCATCCTTATCGGAGGTATTAGTTACATGGCAACAGTTATTCGCTTACAACGTGGTGGACGCAAGAAACGTCCTTTTTATGCAGTAGTCGTAATGGACTCTCGCAACCGTCGCGATGGTGCATTCATTGAAAAAGTAGGGTATTTTGACCCTTGTAAAGATCCAGAAGTGATTGAATTGGATATGGAAGCAATTAATAAATGGACTGGCACAGGTGCACAAGTATCTGACCGCGTCGCATATCTAATCAAACAATCTTCTAAAGCATAAGTTTGTTATACATTGGCGACATTCTTAACCCACATGGGTTAAAGGGTTCGCTCATCGTGTTTTCGCATACCCGGCCTGTTAACGCAGTTGCCGGGTATTTGCGTTGGTATGTGGGCAAAGATGAATCCGAAGTGACGGAATATACCGTGGTGGACTGCCACCAGCATAAAAAGCGTATTCTTGCTAAGCTTGAAGGCATAGAAACGATTGAACAGGCAGAAGATTTGAAGGGCATGAAAATTTTTGTGTCTGAAGATGAAGTGGAAGTGGATGAGGATGAGTTTCTTTGGCAAGACCTGATTGGTTGCATGGTAAGCGATCAATATGGTAACAAGCTTGGCGAGGTTACAGCTTTACATGAATTCGGTGCACAAGATAATTTAGAAATTAAAACCACAGTTGATATGGAAGTGTCAGGCGAGTGGCTGTTACCCTTTATTGAAGATGTGGTTGAGCTTGTGGACTTGGATAAGAAAATCATTGAAGTAAACCTTCTTGATGGAATGGATGCATGTTTCACGCCCAAGTCTTAACTTTATTCCCTGAGTTTTTTAACTCGCCTCTAAGCTGCTCTATTCCTAAACGTGCGATTGCAGACGGTGCAGTGCAAGTGGATTGTATCCAAATTCGTGACTTTGCCACGGGTAAACATCAAAACGTAGATGATGCACCATATGGTGGTGGCCCTGGCATGTTGATGAAGGCACAGCCTGTGGTATCTGCGATTGCAGAGGCACGTAAACGTCAGCCCAATACACATGTGGTGATGCTCACGCCTACAGGCAATAAATTTACCCAAGCCAAAGCTTTGGAATATATAGCAAAAGACAGTGTGACTTTGCTGTGTGGACGTTATGAAGGTTTTGATGAGCGCATTGTAGACTATGTGGATGAAGAATTATCCTTGGGTGACTATGTGCTTTCTGGTGGAGAGCCTGCGGCGATGTGCGTGTTGGATGCGATGATTCGTTTGCTGCCAAATGTGTTGGGCAGCCCTGAATCTGCGGTGCTGGATTCATTCACTGAAGATGGCATGTTGGATTGGCCGCATTACACACGCCCTGAAGTGTTCGAAGGAAAATCAGTACCTAAAGTTTTATTAAGTGGTGACCATGCCAAGATACAAGCTTGGCGTGAGGAACAGGCACAATTAAGAAGTGAAAACATAAGGTTAGCAAATAAGTAAGGGGATTGAAATGCATCTAGGTGTAAATATCGACCATATCGCCACATTAAGGCAAGCAAGGCTCACAACTTACCCTTGCCCCATTCAAGCAGCAAAAGATTGTCTAGAAGCGGGTGCAGATGGCATCACAGCGCATTTGCGGGAAGACCGCCGCCATATCCAAGATAAAGATATGGAAAATCTTGCGGCTATGGCGCAAGCAGGGGAGCTGCATCTGAATATGGAAATGGCAGCTACTGATGAAATGGTGGCTATAGCTTGCAAGCTTAAACCACAAGCTGTGTGTTTGGTGCCTGAAAGCCGTGAAGAGCTGACTACAGAAGGTGGTTTGGATGTGGCGGGACATATAGAGCGTATGATTGATGTTGTGGCGCGCCTTAATGATGCAGGCTGTGCCGTATCTATGTTTATCGACCCAGACAAAGCTCAAATTGATGCCAGTAAAAATATTCAAGCTGCTGTGATTGAATTGCATACAGGGCACTACGCCAACTTTAACGGTGATAAACAGCTTTCAGAGCTTAAAAGCATTCAAGAAGCTGCGAGATATGCGGATAAAATAGGTTTGATAGTCCATGCAGGTCATGGTCTCACATTAGATAACACAAAACCTATGGTGGATATTAAAGAAATCATGGGTTTGAATATTGGGCATGCGATTGTGGCGGATGCTGTTTTTGTGGGTTTGAAGCAAGCAACGGCAGACTTTAAGACACTGATGAAACGCTAAATATTGATGAACTTTGCGCAGACGAATTGCTTGTTGACAGCGTAAGCCTTGGCGATAAAGTTCGCCGCGTCTGAAACGACTATGTCCCCATCGTCTAGTCGGCCTAGGACACCGCCCTTTCACGGCGGCAACACCGGTTCGAATCCGGTTGGGGATGCCACATAGGATTAAGGAGCTACGGAAACGTAGCTCCTTTTTTTATGCAGTTTCGCAGGATTTTTCTTTGAGTTGTTTTTTTAAGCCAATGGATGCCATGGCATAACCACCATCAGCAGCATCCACAAAATGGACTTGGCTGCCCATGCGTTCAAACACCAAACATGTCATCAAAGCGCGATTGGTAATATGCATGCCATAGCATAGTTCACCTTGTTTATGTTTTTTCCCTAAATATTTTTCAAGTTTCATACGCTCTTGGGTATTCGCGGCAAAAGTCATACGCAATATATCATCAAATTTTTCAGCATCGGTGGTGTGCATGACTTGGTTTTTATATTGGCCCCAAGATGAATCATCGAGCTTGGCATCCAGCTTCATCAAAATGATACCAAGAATATTGGCTAGCCACAGTTTTTTGGTGAGTATAACACGCTTAAACCCTTTAGCCTTGGCTTTCGCTTCATGCGCCAACTGGGAAAAAGATAGGGATAGGTTCAGTTTTTTTTCTTGTACGGGATTTCGTTGGGTATAACCGCCCATATGTTTGGCAATATAGCTTAAGAGATTTTTGTATGTTTTTGGGTTATCTGCAAACACTAATAAACTAAGGGTTTCTTCCTTGGGTGAGGGGATATCCTGCCAGCGGCATTCCAAGCCACTAAAATCAACTTCAGGTAAATCATCTGGAATGTCATAACAATAGCTAGCATCACCTTTAATCAAAGCATCTGCCTTGCTCATGCCGCCGCCATAAAAAATGGCTTGTTTATAATCATTTGAAATTTCATGTTTAGCAACGAGTAAATCAATGCCTTTATCATTCAATGCTTGCACAGCAATAGAGCCAACTCTTAAATGAAGATCAAAATCTTGCTCTGATTTTGCTTTGGTACCGAGTAGGGCAGTTTTCGCTTGCTCCACATAAGCTTCAGGCACCAGTAAAGAAGCGCCATCGCCACCAAAAACAAAAGGAATTTCAATGTCTTGGCACACGTTTAACACAGCCACGATAGACATTGCACCCACCATATTTACATCTTTATATCGCCCTTCTTGAATCGCTTTTGTACTGCCTTGAATGTCAGCAATGAATAGATGCCATGATGGGTCAAAAGGGATGTAGGTGTTGGCATCAAAGGATGTATTAAAATCTATATATGCTGGAATGTCGCGCCAAAAATTTAAGCTCATAATGTTCCTCTGATGCGCAACCTATACAGTATTAGTGAATGTGACGTGCGTTAGCTCACGTCACTTGCTTTATTCTGCAAGTAATCCACGACCAAGCGTACACCAGCCCCCGTTGCACCGCCTACGGGTGAAATATCAGTGCCTTTCATATTCCAAGCTGTGCCTGCAATATCCAAATGCGCCCAAGGAATATTATCAACGAAGCGGGATAAGAAACATGCTGCGGTGATGGTGCCTGCTTCTCTACCACCTGTGTTTTTAATATCAGCAATTTTGGAATCAATTTGTTCTTGGTATTCTTCAAACATGGGCATTTCCCACACTCTGTCGTGCGTTTTTTGCCCTGATGCGATTAATCCTTGCTTGATGTCATCCGAATTGCCCATCAAACCTGTGGCTTGTCCACCCAAAGCAATCACACATGCACCAGTCAGCGTTGCAAAATCAATGATTTCAGCAGGATTTTGCTCTGCGGCATAAGCAAGGGCATCCGATAGAATCACACGGCCTTCTGCATCAGTATTCAGCACTTCAATGGTTAAACCTTTATAGGTGGTCACAATATCACCGGGTTTATATGCGCTGCCACCGAGTAAATTCTCCGTGGATGGAATCACACCAAGCACATTGATAGGCAAACTCATCTCAGTGATGGCTTTGAAAATGCCAAGCACAGCCGCTGAGCCGCACATGTCAAACTTCATTTCATCCATTTGTGCAGCGGGTTTAATGGAAATGCCGCCTGCATCGAATGTGAGACCTTTGCCGACCAAAGCAATAGGCGCATCATTGTTGCCTGCGCCATTGTATTCCATGACGATAAAGCGGGGTTCAATATCGGAGCCTTGGTTAACCGCGAGCAGGGCAGTAAAACCTGTTTTTTCAATGGCTGCTTTGTCCAAAACTGTGGTTTTAAGCTTAGGATGGGATAAGGCGGCTGCTTGCTCGCCCAAATATTCAGGGGTGCAAACATTACCGGGCTCATTGCCAAGGTTGCGCGCGAAAATCGTGCCGCTTGCGATGGCTTTGGCTGTATCAAGTGCAGCTTTGGCTTTGCTCTCATCACCATCAATCACAATGTTGACCGATGTAAGCTGTATTTTATCTTCTTTGGTTTTAGTTTGGTAGGTATCAAAGGTGTATAAACCCAGCCAAATGCCTTCGGCTATGGCTTGCACTTTATTGGCTAGGCTAGCGCCATCAATATCAAGCTCGCTAAGATAAATGTCCGCAGCTTCAACGCTGTTTTTATTCAGTTTCAGGGCAACCTTCGAGGCTAAGGCTCTAAGCTTTTGCAGGGTGAGTTTGCCTAAGTCGCCAGCACCAATAAACACAGTGCGCGCGTCAGCTTGGTAAATAGTACGTATGATGCCGTATTTGCCATGATGCTCACCCGAGGCTAAAAAGTGAGCAATGGCTTGTTCAGATTGAACGCTTTTTCCTGCTGCTGTTAAAGCTTTACCCTCCAAGATGGGATAAACAGACATACTACTTTGATTTGATGTTGCAATGCTGATTTGAATCATGGAAACCTCACCTTCAATTTATGAAGGTGAAGGGTAACCGAGGAAAGTAAAGCTGGCTAGTAGGTTACACCAGTAAAAGTGAAAGGGTTAGCAAGGTAAGGTAAAACAACTTGGAAAGTGACTGATTTCGTGAGTGCTGTAATCCCAGTGTGATCTATATCCACAGCATACAAGCCTTGACCAACCTGATAAACTGGTGAAATGATAGTTGGAGCAGATGGTACACCAGATTGAATGGAGATGGTTAGTTTCTCGGGTTGGAGAACAACATTGTTTGAAGCATCGCTTAATGCAAAGATAACCCTTGAAGTGTTAGCATTAATATCTACCACACTTTGAATGCTTGCTTGCGTTACGGGCACTGCAACTTGAGCTTGGTGGTAGCCTAAGTCCACAGTCGTTCCTGCATCAGAAGTTGCAGCTTGGGCGTAAAGGTAAGGAGGGGTTGGTGATGTTGGTGATAAAAAAGGAAAGTTGCTAAAAAGAGCAGACCCATTATTTATGCCACTTGGCGAAGGGGTGGTGGCGATGCCAGCAAAGTTAAATCCATCAGTTAAATACCACCCAGCAATAAAAGTTGGTGCTGCGGAGAAATTGATTCCCGTTAGCGAAGCATCTGTTGCAATATTATTATTTGTTGTGAGCGCTGCGCCAGCAGTATAGATGTCTTGAGGTGTTGACGGAAGGGTTATAGTTGTTGCATTGGATGCAAAAATATTATTTTCCGCAGTAACCAAAGCGCTTGCACCTAGATATAAACCTGCACCTGTTGCCAATGCTGAATAATTATCAGCAACGGTATTGTTGAATATATTAACTTGTGTTACAGCGGGTGAACGAACGGTTATACCACTGCCTTGATTTTCAACAATAAGGTTATTGTATATATCAATAGGTTGGGCTTGAGAGGCTTGAATGTCGATGCCTCCTTTTGTGTTGCCCCTAATGATATTACTTTGTATTAGCGAACCAAGACCAGCTTTTACAACGCTAATACCAACATTTGCATTTCCAGAGATAATATTATCTTGCAATACTACTTTTCCCGTTGGGTTGGCACCAATGCTTAAGGCTATGCCAGCATCTATAGCACTGTGGAATGCATTATTTTTAATGCTTGCTGTGGCACCGTTATCAATGGTTATACCTCGGTTGCCCCCGTCTGTTTCAAAGCCTGAAATGGCTGCGGTAGCATTGGCGCCCGTGACAAGAATGGTCGATACGCTTGCTGTGTTGCTAATATAATTATTTCCAGTGATTGAGACATCAACAGCATTCCCAGGCGTAGTGATAAATGAATCATTGATATAAATGGGGTTGCTCGTTGTACCGATTATGGCTAAGTCGGAAGCTGTGGACGTGCCAGATGCAAAAAATATACCCTTAGATTTTGACCCAACCATGAAAACTGAATATAGATTAATATTAGAAGCGATAAATAAAGCGCTATCTGTGGTCGGTTTTGTGCCAACCCCTGCAAATGAAATTTGTGCAAACTGCATGGTTCCAGAAGAGCCCTCAAGGTATTCAATTCGTTCCCAATTAGAGGGAGCTGTATAAGAATCGAAAGACACAGGGAGTGGGCTGGTTCCTAGCACATTAAGGGTTCCATTGACGGAGATAATTTTACCTTTATTAAATAAAACTGTAGCTCCCCCATCAATTTGAAGTTTGCAACCAGTATCAATAGTTACTGGCGATTCGATAATATAAGGCGAGCCGCCAGCTGTCCAAACTGTATTGCAAGGGGTATTGTTTTTGTTTGCAGATGAAATGTTTGTTGGCCCACTGGGCGCTACAGTGACCTTAACCTCGCCAGAGACAGAGCCACCAAAGCCATCACTTACACGAAGGGTAAAGGCATAAACACGAGGTGCTACATCAACAGTTGGGCTAAGGCGTATATCAAGCGATAGCGGGTTTTTGCTCGCACTGGGTGTTATGATGACCCAAGCAGGCAGACTAGTTGTATCAAAAGTTAGTGTGTCGCTTGCATCATGATCAGCAATCGTCAGATATGTATAATAATCTACGGTTGATCCAACATTGGCGATAAGTGGTAGTTTAGAGCTTGCGGCAACGTAAGGGTCTTGGTTGATCACAGTGATGTTTGCAGAAGCTTTGATACCAGCTTCTTGAGACTTGTTTACGGTTCTATCTACTTCCGCATAAATGATGTAGGCGCCTGGGCTGTCAGGCGCTATCCATGTTACAAGACCGCCATAACTATCAGTAACATTGGGAGGAGTCGCAGTTGCTCCTGATGCATCTGTTGCACTCCAAATCAAAGGAGAAGTAGCAGGGGGTGTGCTTCCTGAAACAAAACCTGCCAAGTTGATTGAAGCACCACGAAAAATTGGCGTAGAAGAAGCAAGTATGCTGACTGACAAGTTCATGGTCATGGAAACGGTGACAGGCTTGCCTTTCAAATCTAAAGGCTTGGATAAACCTTCATGGAGAATTTTACCACCTGCATTGACTTTAGAATAAGCACGAAGTCGAAGTTGAACCTTTTTGCCATTGGGCACACGGATTTTTAGTGTGAAGTTTGGGCGATTGGCAACCAAAGGCCCTGCAATCACTGTGCCATTGGCGGCTAAGACCTCAAGGGTTACGGATTGAACATTCGCAGGAATACCACTGCTGATAGCACCCGAGGCAACACTTTGCCCCAACGATACAGATACATCCGTTGAAGTATTATTGTTTTGCTGATCCGCGCTACAAGATGCGAGCAGCAAAGCTGAAATTAAAAATAAAATACGCATATCAGCACCCACGGTTAGTCATTATCAAAATCATATCTATCCCTAGTTATAGACGGTAAAACATATAAATGCAAAGTTATAGACATCATATTACCAGACAATGGTTACTGAGCCAATCAATATGCCATTGGCACTGATATCAACGGTGTTTGAGCCTGTGGTGGCTACAGGCGCTGTGAATTTAAATACATAGCTACCATCGCCCAAATCCACGGGGAAGGCAGGGTGGGTGAGTGTAGCACCACTATTGACGGTGATGGCGGAGCTTAAAGTCAGCCCTGCACCAAGCGTATTACCTGCTGAATCTTTGACTGTGGCAATCACCGTGACCACGCCGCCTGCAACAGGAGCTAGTGTATCGGCAACCACAGTGCTCTGTGCTGCATTGATATTTGCAGTGACATCTTGGGCAGCATGATGATAGCCAATATCAAGCTGATTGATGTCAGCCAGCGATGGCTCAGCATAAGGATTAGAGCCTAAGTAGCCCACACCTGCAGCAGTACGCAAGACACTTGCATCAATCGCAGGCGAGAGCGTGGCTGGTGTGCCATCTAAATACCATGCATTGAGCAACTGCATGGGCGAGCCAACCACATCGCTTGCATGAATAAAGCTTGCATCATTGGTAGCATTGTATGTGCCGCTGGCTGATGTTGATAGGTTGTTTAAGTTGGTCGTATTGTTCGCCACGATATTGTCCGTGATGGTTGCGCTTGCATAAGTATCAAGGACAAGCCCCGTTGTATTGTTGGCAATGGTATTGCTTTGCATGGTTAACACGCCGCCAGTTTGCGTTGCTGCATTTTCAAGGATGTGTACACCTGTTCCATTCTCAACAATCAAGTTGTTTCTTAGGGCTAGCCCCGGCGTAGTTTGGGTTGCAGCAACGCTAACACCTGCAGTGCTATTGGAGCGAATAAGATTGTTTTCAATCACGCTCGTTGGGTCGGCATTGCTAATCAAGATGCCAGTAGGATTGCCTAAAATACGGTTGTTGCTCATGTTGACAACGCCAGTTGTATTCATTTCCGCACCAATGCTGATGGCATTCTTAATGATGTTATCATTGAATGTACCACTGGCAGTAGGCCCCGCGTACAAACCATAATGACCACCACGAATCGTCAAATTGGAAATCGTGGGGTTAGAGCCTTGACCTTCTGCCCAGATAGCTGCATAGAGACCCGCAGCAGCGGTGGTAATGCTGCCGCCATTAATCACAGGAGTTATGGTGCTGCCACTGTTAATATCATCTCTAATGTGTATAGGATAATTGCCCGTATCTGCTGTTGATAGTGTGATATTATTAACTATTGGGCTTGCAGCATCCGTGCTCAAATAACCATCAATATATAAGCCCGCATCCGCAAATTCATGGGCAGTTAAGCTATCAATGGTGGGTGAAGAGGCAATCACATACATTGCAGTGTTTGCATAATTGACTTCTGCATTGCGGAATGTTCCGCTTGAATTGCGTTGGTAGTCAACGCCGCCCCAAGCGCCGCGTAGTGGTGTGCCAGTGGAGCCGCTAAGCGCTGCTGCAATGCTATCATCGTTTACAGTGGTGAAAATGACAGGTGCAGTAGGCGAGCCATAGACATCAAGCGTGCCACCTGTATTTACAAATAACCCCTTAGTATTATTAAACTTAAGCACGGCATAAGGGTCAATTTGCATACGCGCACCGTTGGCGATGTTTACGTTAGCGACCACCCGATAGACTGATGAACCTGTACCTAGTGGGTCGGCTATTAATATGCTGTTGGTATTGGTGAATGTGCCTTGTAAATTGATGCTGTACGGGTCTGCAATGCTTGCTGTGTTCAGCGTTGCATACACATCTGCGGCAGGGAAGCCTTGGGTGATTGCATAGGGTGCTGCTGCATTCTGGATGGTGTTACTGCTGTCGATATGCACGTTGCCTGCAGTGGTATTGATAAGCTGCACAGCGGCGTATGAAGCATTATCAAATGTATTACTGGCAAATGTGGCGACACCATTGCCATTGATGTATGCATTCACGGTATTGTTGGTGAATGTGTTGTTATTAAAGGTGCCGCCAGCATGGGTGCTCGCATACACACCATAATAACCACCGTTAACCGTTATGTTGGAAATCGTGGGGTTAGCACCTTGCCCCGTGATATGGATAGCACCCCAGCTCGAGTTCGTGGAAGCAGTCGTGATGCTGCTGCCATTAATTACAGGGGTTATGGTGCTGCCATTATTAATATCATCTCTGATGCGTAGCGGGAAATTGTTTGTATCTGCTGTTGATAGCTTGATATTACTAACAATTGGGCTTGCAGTATCTGTGCTCAAATAACCATCAATAAACAAACCATTATCCGAAAATTCATGGGCAGTTAAGCCATCAATGGTGGGTGAAGAAGCATACACATACAGCGCAGTATTCGCATAATTGACTTCTGCATTGCGGAATGTGCCGCTTGAATTGCGTTTGTAATCAATGCCACCCCATGAGCCTAGCGTTGGCGTTCCTGTTGAGCCGCTAACTGCTACTGCAATGCTATCATCGTTTATAGTGGTGAAGGTGACAGGCGCAGTAGGCGAGCCATAGACATCAAGCGTGCCACCCGTATTTACAAATAATCCCCGATTATTATTAAATTTAAGCACAGCATAGGGGTCAATCTGCATACGTGCACCGTTGGCGATGTAGGTATTACCAGTGACGCGATAAACCGAAGCATAAGTATCCAGTGGGTTGCCGCCGCCAGTTTGCAAAGGATCTGGGGTAAGTACGGTATATAAATCATAGAAATACGCCGTCAAACGCAAGCTGTATGGATCAACAACACTTGCTCTATCCACGGTGGCATAGGTGTCGATGTTATTCAAATTACCACTCACCAAATAAGCCGCACCACCTGTATTTTGAATGGTATTGCTGCTGTTGATATTTAATGTGCCCGCGTTGCTGGCATAAATAGCTGAATCAATAGCTCCATCAAAGACGGCATTGGTCAACGTTGTACTGGCGCCATCATTGGCTCTAAGGCTATAGAATCCACCATGAGTAGTTACATTATCCAGATTTGGGTGAACCCCTTTACCATACATATGAACAGCACCATAGCTTGCGTTGGTAGATGAGGTAGTGATGGTCGCACCGTTGAGCGTAGGTGTAACTACGGCAGTGGCACTGGTGTTACCCCTAAAGTATAGCGGATAATTTGATGTGTCTGTTGTGCTGAGTATAAGGTTATTGATGGCTGGGTTTGTGGTTTCCCCTGTACCAGATTCTACCATTAAGCCTGAAATAGAAAATTGAGTGGCTTTGAAGTTGGTAATAGGTGGCGAAGTATTGCGCACATACAAGGCATAATCAGCATAATCAATGTTGGCATTAAGCACGCTGCCATGGGAGCCACCTTGATAATCAATGCCGCCCCATGAGCCAATCGCGGGAGAGCCCGTAGAGCCAACAAGGATGGCACCCACAGAATCATCATTCACGCTGGTGAACACGGCAGGCGCACCAACAGCGCCATAAATATCCAGCACAGCATTATTATTTACAAAGAGACCCTTACCCGCATCAAATTTTAATACGGCATAGGGGTCAATTTGTAAGCGTGCGCCAGCCCGAACATAAAGGTTGCTTGTAACATGATACACAGATGAGCCTGTGGCAAGAGGGTCGGCAACCAAGATGGAGTTCGCAGCGAAATAGTTGCCGGAAATATCAAGGCTATTGCTGTTTTGAACGGTTGCGCCATCGATAGTTGCTGCAACATAGCCAGCAGGGAAGCTAGAGCCTGTCACCAAATATGGGGCAGGTGTATTTTGAATGGTATTGGTATTGTTGATGAAGACATTGCCTGGAATGGTGTCGGTCAGCTGCACAGCCACGTTTGCAGCGCCATCAAAAGTATTGCCTGTAAATGTTGCCGAGCCATCGCCGTTGATATACACATTCACTGTATTGTTGGTGAATGTGTTGTTGCTGAATGTGCCGCCAGCATGTTTGAGTGCATACACGCCATAATATCCGCCGTTAATGGTCATGTTTGAAATGCTTGGCTTGGCGCCTCTACCATAGATATGAATCGCACCGTAACTTGGAGAGGTAGAAGCAGTGGTGATGCTGCCGCCATTGATGGTGGGGGTTACTGGCGTCCCCGAATTAAATGTATCAAGGATATATAGTGGACGATTGCTCGTATCGCTGGTGGTTAAGGTGATATTATTAATAATAGAATTTGAAGACGTAGGTGAGAATAGCGCTGAGAAGTATAAGCCTGAAACGCTAAACTCTAGGGCTTTATAATTTTCAATGGTGGGCGATGAACCATCCACATGCAAAGCATCGACCGCATAACGAACTTCTGCATTGCGGAATGTGCCGCCCAAAGAACCTTCTCTGTATTCAATGCCGTTCCAAGAGCCAAGCACCGGTGAACCTGTTGAACCCGGCAAGATCGCGCCAACAGTGTTGTCCTCGACTGTGGTGAAAATAGCAGGTGCGCCAATGCCACCCCATACATCCAGTATGCTGCCGCTATTTGCAAACAATCCTTTAGCACTATTGAATTTAAGCACTGTATAGGGGTCAACTTGAAGCCTTGCATTATTGGCAACGTATGTATTGCCAACCACTCGGTACACAGAATTACCAGTGCCCAGTGGGTCAGCGGTCAGCACACTGTTGGCATTGGTTAATGTGCCCGTTAGGTGCACGCTGTATAGGTCGGAAACTGAGGCAGCATCGACCACAGCATAAATATCCGCGCTAGAGAAGCCTTGGGTGATTAAATAGGGCGCTGGGGTGTTGCTGATGGTGTTGCTGCTATCTATGGATACGGCATTGGTGTTGGTTAAATAGATGGCTTCATCAACCGCAGCATCAAATACTGAGTTGGTGAATGTGGCATTGGCACCTGCATCAAGCCAAACATTGTATTTACCACCTGTAATGGTAAAGCCATCCATGGCAGCATTGACGTTTACACCTGTTGCATAAACCGAAGCTTTTGAAGCTAGCGCTCCAGAAACACTGTTTGTGCCCGTAAAGGTTGGGAAAGATGTATCTCCCATATAAACACCATAAGAACCAAAGTTGCTGACGGTAATGTTGTTCACTTGAGGTGAGCCTGCAAGGGTCGATAAACCGTTACCGCCAGAATCTAGAATGCTCACCGTATCAATCGTTATATCTGAATATGCGCGTAGTGCTGCAATAAAACCACCGCCACCACCATAGCGAATTTGAGCATGTCTCATGGTGCCAAACGAGCCTACTGAGTACTGTAAGTAGCTCCAATCACCCGCGTTACTTACGCTTGTAGAGTAAGGCGCAGCAACACCACCTACAGTATCATCATTGACAGATGTGAAATAAACTTCTTGCCCAGCTTGCCCATAGACATCAAGCGTGGCACCAGAGCCTACGGTTAAGTTCTTATTAGCATTGAACTTCACAATCACATAAGGGTCGATTTGTAAGCGGCAGCCTGATGCAAGCGTGACATTATTTTGAATGTAATAAGGCGAGCCAGTCAAATCCCAAGTGGTATTGCATGGGGATGTTGTGATTACGGTGTTTACCCCTGTATTATCGCCAAAGATTTGTTGTACGGTTTGGTTTAAACCAAGGCTGACGGCTTCCACCAATACAGGCACAGTTTCTGCATAGGTATCGGTGATACCTGCTGTGGCAAGGCCTGCGACATCGGTGTATACATCTATGGATTGCAAGCCATTGGCTACAAATGTGGCATAAGGCGAAGTTTGAATGGTGAAACGAACCCATTGATTGGCAAATGCTGCATTCGTATAAAAATCAGTGACACTGGCTGAGATATTGGCGCTACTATTTATCAATACGCCATCAGAGCTGCTTGCGTGAAGCGCTGCTTGGGGCGCTGTGATACTGATATTAAATGTGGCTGTGATGGGCGTTGCTATCACGCCATCGGTCACACTGAAACTAAAGCTATCTATACCCGTGATGCCTGCATTTGGCGTGTAGGTGAGCAAACCATTGGTAATATCAGCTTGGGTAAATGTGGTTAAGTTTAATGTGCCTTTTGCGGGCAAAGTGGTGACAGTATAGCTGATTTGCGTAGCTAAGTTATCGGGGTCTGTTGCATGCAGCAGTGCATCATTGATAAGGGTTGCCGCCGCATTCTGGGTGGTAAACAAAGTGCTATTAGTATCCACAGTTGGCGTATCATTGACTGAAGCGATATTGATAGGGAAAACAAGCGATGGTGATGCATACGTAGGCAGGTAACCAGAATCCAAATCCCTATACCTAAAGGAGAAATTGGTTGCACCATACACATCTTGTGCGGGGGCAAATTTGATAATGTTGAGGTCGAGGTCATTTTGAGTAAATGTGCTTCCTGTAATCAATGGCACACCAGAGCGTTCCATTCTACCCAGCGCTGAAGATGGGGAAGTTTCAAGCACGAAGGTAATTTGACTGTTGCTGTTATCAATATCTGTGGCGTAGATGTCGGTTGAAGCAATGGTTGTTAGCACATCTTCGTTTAAAGTGATGCCAGTCGCATAGCTTTGAATCACTGGGAAGTCATTCACGTTTTTCACCCGAGGGCGAACATCCAATAAAGCATAAGAGCCTGTTGCATCAGTAACTTGCACTTTGAAGGGGTCACGCGCGCCATATGGCCCGTAGTAATTAGGGTTTGGTGTATAAGTGGTTTGGCTGGTGTATGTATCTACGGTGACGGTGCCGTTTGTAGGCTGGATATTATTATACAAGCTGTATGTGATAGCAGAGCTATCGGTGGCTACAATGGCAAAACTTGCGTATGTATCTTCATTCACATCGAAATTATAAGGGTTACCCGGCGAAGAAATAATAGGTGCAGCGGTGTCAACAGAGACCACAGCTTGGGCAGCTGCAATATTACCATTGCCAACAGGATCAATGGCGCTATTGGCAGGTAAATCAATGGTGATATCTGCGATTGAGTTCGTATTGGGTGTGATGGTAAACCTATAATACCAAGGTGAGCCACCTAGGGCGTAAATGTTAGATGGTGTACCACCTGTAACGATAAAGTCTGAAAGCGTTAGCCCTGTTACGTTTTCATTAAATATCACATCAACAGTAAATGCGGTATTTTGTGTTCCAGATGGTTTGTAAACGGTTACAGTTGGCTTCTTCGTATCAATAGGCACGATTGCTTGTGGGGCGGGGCTATTACCATTGCTGGCAGCATCTTGGGCAACATTAGCATATACATCTATGGTTAAGTTCCCAGCAAGACCTGCATCGGGTGTGATGTCCATAGTATAGCTTGCGCCTGAACCAGCAAGGTTTGATGCCGTGCCGCCCACAACGGTAACATCAGTTGCTACAAAGCCTGTAACGGCTTCAGAGAAGGTGATACCTGCATTAAATAATCCAGACTGCGTGCCTGCTGGCGGTGTGATGCTGACAGTTGGCGAAACGGTATCAATGGCAACCACAGCTTGTGTCGCTGCATTACCATTGCCTGCTGCATCGCTGACACTATTGGCATAGACATCAATGGTAACAGGCGTGGTAGAAGCAAGCGGTGGCGTAATATCAAAGCTGTATGATGTACCAGCGCCTGCAAAGTTAGACAGTGTTCCGCCTGCAACAACAAAGTCAGATGCGGTGATGCCCGTAACAGTCTCAGAGAAGCTTGCAGCAACGCTAAAGAGCCCAGTTTGTTTGCCTGTTGGCGGTGTTAACGTGACCACTGGAGGCTGTGTATCGATGGCAACTACGGATTGTATGGCGGCACTATTACCATTACCTGCCGCATCGGTGGCTGTATTGGCTGCAATATCTATGGTTAAATTATTCGTGATTCCTGTATTCGGTGTGATGTCCACAGTATAGTTGATGCCCACGGGTGTTAGATTGGATGCTGTACCATTGGTGACGGCAATATCTGCCAAAGTTAACCCAGATAGCGCTTCTGAAGAGGTGAGGTTGACTGTAAATAATCCTGTTTGTGTACCAGATGTTGGGCTAATTACAATAGTCGGAGCAACAGTATCAATGGGTACAATCACTTGCGTTGCCGCAGGATTGCCATTGCCTGCAAGGTCGATGATTGCGTTGGCATATAAATCAATGGTGACATTGTTTGTTGAATTGATAGGTGGGGTGATGTCAAAGGTATAAACATTGCTGCCTGCATTGACAAAATTACTGGTTGCACCACCTGAAACAGTGAAGCTGGATAGAGATATGCCGCTGATAGGCTCTGAGAATGTTGCTGTGGCGGTAAACGCACCTGTTTTGGTTGCAGGCGATGCTGGCACAGAAAGTATGGCAGTGGGCAGTTGAACATCAGCAGCAATAACGGCAGTTGTTGAGGAAGTATTGCCATTGCCGGCACTATCAAAAGCAGTGTTGGCAGGTAGGGCAATGCTGATATTACCTGTGAAATTGGTATTGGGCGTAATATCAACACTGTAGCTAGAAAGTGAGCCTGTAATATTACTGGCTGTAGCATTGGCAACACTAAAATCTGCTGCGACAAGGCCAGTTACTGGTTCAGAGAATGTAACAGGAAGGGCAAAGGTACCAATTTGCGTTCCAGCAGGTGGAGTTAGTGTAACCGTTGGGATAACCGTATCGATGGGTACAACTGCTTGCGTGGCGGCAGTGTTTGCATTGCCAGCAGGGTCAGTCGCGGTATTCGCAGCTACATCTATGGTCACTGAAGCTGTGGAATTGGATGCAGGTGTGACATCAAATGTATATGTATAAGGGTTGGCGACAGCAAAGTTTGATGTTGTAGCACCGGAGACTGTAAAATCTGCCAAAGCAACACCATACACATCTTCAGAATAAGTGATGGTGGTGGCAAATATACCTGTTTGCGTGGCAGTAGGGGCAGTAATTGCAACGCTTGGAATGGTTGTATCAATGGGGACAGTAATCAATGCAGATGCTGTATTTGGGTTTCCTGCTGCATCGGTAGCTATTTCTGCAGGTAGTTTAATGGTTACGTTGGCAACGGAATTGGCAAGTGGTGTAATATTCAAGGAAAATGCTGTGCCCGAGCCAGTGAAGCTTGTTGCTGTTCCACCTGTGATAATAAAATCACCAGCGGCAATACCTACGATAGCTTCAGTGAAGGTAACGTTAGCGACAAATGCACCTGTTTGTGTGGTGGTTGGCGCGGATATAGAGACGCCGGGTACAATGGTGTCAATGGCAATGACAGCTTGTGTTGCCGCAGTGCTTGGATTGCCCACAGCATCGGTTGCCGCATTGCTTGGTAAATCTATGGTAACATTGGTTGAGGAGTTTGCATTGGGTGTGATGCTCAGTGTGTAGGCAGCGCCTGTACCTGCCAAGGTTGTTGCTGTGCCACCAGTCACCGTGAAATCGGATAATAACAGACCTGTGACAGGTTCAGAGAAGGTCAGATCCATATTGAAAGGTCCAATTTGTGTGCCTGTGGCGGGTGGCGTAAGCCCTATAGAAGCAGATGGGGCTGCTGTATCGGCAATAATCGAAATTTGAGCAGCAGCAATGTTGCCATTGCCAGCGTTATCCGTGGCTTTGTTGGCGGCAAGGTCAACGGTGATATTGGTGGCTGTGTTTGCCGCAGGTGTTACATCAAAGGCATAGGTATAAGGATTAATCGTTACAAAGTTTGAAGGTGTGCCACTTGAAACAGTAAAATCTGTAAGCGCAACGCCTACCATAGGCTCGGAGAATGTGGTGGTCACAGTAAATAGTGTATTCAATGGCCCTGCAGGCGCAGACATGGATACCGTGGGTATAATCGTATCAATCGGCACACTAACCTGTGCGGCTGCGCTGTTGCCGTTGCCCGCAGCGTTTTGTGCGGCATTTGCTGGCAAATTGATAAATACAGGTACCGTAGACGTAGCATTAGGGGTGATATTGAAAGTGTAATTGGCACCCGTACCCGATAAATTTGAAGGGGTGCCACCAGTCACAGTGAAATCGGTTAACAATAGACCTGTAACAGCTTCAGAGAAACTTACATTCACGCTAAATAAACCATTTTGTGCGCCTGCAGGCGGTGTAATGCTTACGGATGGAATAGCGGTGTTAATGGCAACTATAGCCTGAGTAGCCGCCGTATTAAGGTTGCCTGCAGCATCAGCAGCAATGCCAGCAGCGGCATCAATAGTAATATTCCCTGCTGTTGCTGGCGGAGGTGTTACATCAAAGGTGTAAGTGTATGGGTTGATAACGGCAAAGTTAGAAGTGGTGCCGCCTATCACAACAAAATCAGTGAGAGCCACACCTGTAACTGCTTCAGAGAATGTGGCGGTCACCGAGAAAGTTGTGTTTTGTATGGTTGTTGGTGCTGTCAATAATAAGCTAGGAATCACTGTATCAACAGGAACAACCGCTTGACTGGATGCGCCATTGCCGTTGCCACCGCCATCGACTGCAACATTAGCAGGCAAATCAATGGTGATGCTTGTGGTCGAGCTTGCAGCAGGTGTGATATCAAATGTGTAAGCAGTTGGCGATAC
>JALUNK010000083.1 GCA_027055255.1 Ghiorsea sp. | reverse complement strand
ACGAACAGTGGTTCGATGTATCCACACTATTTTTATTTACTTGCTTGTTTAGTGCAGGCGCTATACCGCATGAAGGCACAGCTTACTTTACGGTTGTATCAGCCTTGGTATTGGTTTTATTTCTCGTATTGCACCATAACAAACATGCCATATCCAATGTATGGATTGTGCTGGTTTTCCTTGTCGCTGAAACCATGGCTATAGGTTTTGTGTATGGCATGAATGATTTGCAACATAAGTTGGAAGCCAAAATCAATGCTTGGATTCTTTCATACAATGACGGTAGCAAAGCTTCATCGGCTATAGGCGAAGTCGGGCGTTTAAAGTTGTCCAATGCGATTATTTTTCGTGTGCAGGCGGATGATGATATAAAGCTTCCTTTGCTGTTGCGCGAGGGAAGTTACCAACGTTATCAAAACAACGAATGGTACGGTGGTTCATGGCAAGATGTTGATGTGGAGAACCGAGGTGAGCGTTGGATATTGCAGCCGAATATTGATTCAGATATTGAGTCAGGTAGGCATTTAAGAGTTTATCAAAGTTTTGATGATGATAAATTTAGTTTAGCTTTGCCACAAACAACAACTTCGATTGCTGGTTTGATGGTTGATGCGCTGCGCATTAAACAAGGGGATAGGGTGGAGGCTCAAGGCCTGCCTGCTTTTGCTGCGTTTGATGTGTATTATCAATCGGACATGCGTATGACAAAAGCAAGCAGACGTAGTGATTTTGATATACCCAAAGCAGAAGCCAAAAGTATTACAAATTTTGTGAAATCCCATGATTTATACCAAACCAAATGGATAGAAGGTGAAGTAAGGGCTGTGAATGCAGTAAAGCAAATTTTCAACAATGAATTTCATTATTCAACGTGGTTAAAGTACCCAAATACGCATAAAACTGCGTTGGCTTATTTTTTAGAAGATAACAAAGCAGGTCACTGTGAGTACTTTGCTACGGCAACCGTATTAATACTGAGAGAATTGGGCATTCCTGCGCGTTATGTGGTGGGTTATAGCGTATCAGAAAAAAATGGTGACTTGTATGAGGTGCGGGGGCGAGATGCTCATGCTTGGGCAGAAGCTTTGATAGAGGGAAGATGGCAAGTGGTGGATAATACACCTGCGAACTGGTTTGCCATTGAAAGCGCTGGTGATTCAGTATGGTCTGACATGGGTGATTGGTTTTCAAGAATTAGCTTTGCTTTTAAGAAGTGGCGCTATGATGATCAAGAAAAAGATAGGACGTATTGGTATTGGGTGTTGGCATTGATGTTTGCTTTCTTGGCTTACAGGATACTTAAACGGGTAAAAACTAAAACAAATCACTCTGAACAAACAATAAAAAAAGACGTTGATAGTGAGTGGGAAAGTTTTGAAAAAGATATGTTTGAAGCAGGCTTTGACCGAAGAGTGGGGGAGACGGTATTACACTGGTTGAGGCGAACACATGAAGGCCAATGGCAAGATTTAGGTCAGCTGTTTACGGTTAAACATTATGCAAAACATAGTCTAAATGCAAAAAGAGAAGATGAATATAAGAAGAGAATGGAAGAAATTCGAGGTCAATTACGACTGATGGTGGATATGAAATAACAATCGAAATCAATGAAGGGTTGAAATTAAAAAAACAACCCTTATATATTAGTAGATGATGATATTTAAAGTATAGGAGAATAGAGATGGCAACAGTCGATTTAACAGCAGAGAATTTTGAAGAGAAAGTAAGTCATAGTGCTATCACGGTGCTTGATTTTTGGGCACCTTGGTGTGGTCCTTGTAAAGCATTCGGCCCAACCTATGAAGAAGTAAGTAACAATCACCCTGATGTATTGTTTGCTAAGGTGAACACCGAAGCAGAACAAGAGCTGGGCGCACAATTTAATATTCGCTCCATCCCAACATTGATGGTGATTCGTGATAATATCGTAATTTTTTCACAAGCGGGCGCACTACCTAAACCTGCATTGGAAGATTTGATTAAACAAATCAAAGAAGTGGATATGGATGAAGTTCGTGCATCTGTTGCAAAAGAACAAGCAGAAAAAAAGTAAGTTTTATTGGGTGATTAAAAGATCGTCACATTGAAGAATGTGGCGGTTTCTTTTTGTAATTGAGTTCGAGAAGTTGCATTTCCCAAGGCGAAATGATACACATTCGCTATGAGTTGGGATAAAAGTGCTCGTCCAAAACGGTTGCGCAGAAAACATAAACGCATTGTATTGTTGTCTGCCTTGGTTGGTTCTGTGATGATTGTTTCAATCAATGGTTTTTGGCATGATATTTCAAATGATGAATCATTTTCGGTGCTTGGATACGTTAGTGATTTCTTTTCAGATGAAGAAAAACAAACAGTTTGGGATGGTTTGTCCGATGAAGGTAAAGCTATTATTCTCAAACATGCACCTGACTCAAAATAAATCTTTAGTCGACTTCTTCAGCAAGTGGTCTCCAAAAATATAACATATCTTCGGGTACTTTTATTTGTGAAACCACCGGGCTTGTTCCCCAGTTCCGAATCAGTTCAACATCCAATGATGGATCAATCAGCCTAAACCCAGCTTCGCCACTTTGCCTTGTGCCCACGGCATCGCCTGCACCTCTGTGTTTCAAATCGGCTTCTGCAAGCATCAATCCATCATGGCAATGGGTCATCAAGCTTAAGCGCTCAGCGGCTATTGCGCCTGCTTGTTTGCTTGGGATAAGCATACAAAAGCTTTGTAAGTCTGACCTACCCACACGTCCCCTAAGCTGATGTAGTTGCGCTAGGCCATACATATCCGCATGTTCAACCACCATCACCCGCGCTTCAGGCACATTTACACCCACTTCCACCACAGTGGTGGACACAAGCAGCCTGCAACTGCCATCAGCAAATGCAGCAAGGGCAGCTTGCTTATCTTTGCTTTTCATTTTGCCATGTAAGCCAAGGATATTTTCTTGTGGAAAGCGTTTGCGTAAGGTTTCAAGGCGTTGGTCTACGCTTATCATATCCTCATCTTCATCAATGCGTGGTACAATCCAATAAATGCGCCCGTCTTGATGCAGCATACGCTCGATGGCATCGGCAAGCGCAGGCAGCTTATCTTCTGCAATCACGCGCGTTTCAATGGGTTTACGCCCTTTGGGTAACCCTTGCATGATGCTAAGATGCATATCGCCATATAAAGCCAATGCCAAAGAACGCGGGATAGGTGTGGCTGTCATCGCCAATAAATGCACAGCTTGTTTATCATTTTTCTCGGATAATGCCCAACGCTGCTGCACACCAAAGCGGTGTTGCTCATCAATCATAGCAAGCCCAAGGTCTTTAAACACCACATCTGCAGTGAGCAGAGCATGCGTTCCTACGAGTACATCAATATCACCCGCAGCTAGGGCTTTGAGTGTTTGCGAGCGTTCGCGTTTCTTGGTGCTGCCTGTGAGCAGTGCTACGCTGATATGATGCGGCTCTAATAGTTCTTTCAAAGTTTCGGCATGTTGTTGTGCCAACACTTCGGTAGGGGCCATGATAGCGCTTTGCCTGCCATGAGCTGCTAAACGCACCATGCCAAGGGCTGCCACCCATGTTTTGCCTGCGCCCACATCCCCTTGCAATAAGCGGTGCATACGTTTACCTGAACTTAAATCATCACCAATCTCTTGCCATACATGCTTTTGCGCATCAGTCAGATCATAAGGTAGGGCATGGATAAAGCTTTGCTCTTTATCTGTGGCGGGTAGGGGTGTGGTTTGTACTTCAGCAGCTTGGCGTTGGCTTTGCATCAGCTGCAAATACACCAATAACTCTTCTAATTGTAAGCGTTGCAAAGCCTGCTGCATGGTGGGTGAATCGGGTTCTAAGTGTTCATTGTTGTGCAATAAGCTTAAGGCTTGCACCAATTTCGGAAAATCAGGCAAGTGTTCGTCTAGTGGGCTTTGTGCCTCTTTGGCAACCAGTTGCAATGCCTTTTTAATCCAGCCAGCTACTTTTTTGCCATTGTACCCCGCTAATGATGCATATTTGGGTGCCCAACTGGCGTGAAATCTATCTATGGGTGACCATTCAGGGTGGGTCATTTGCCAGCGTTGCGAGCCAGCGGTTCCCCACTTATCCGCCACACCACGCACGGTAATGCTTTGTCCTTCCTGCAACCTTGCATCAGTCATCATATATTTGGCATGAAAAAAGGAGAGCTGGATGCTTGCGCCAGTATCATC
This sequence comes from Ghiorsea sp., assembly GCA_027055255.1. Classification (GTDB taxonomy): domain Bacteria; phylum Pseudomonadota; class Zetaproteobacteria; order Mariprofundales; family Mariprofundaceae; genus Ghiorsea. The sequence continues at coordinate 6,546 of JALUNK010000083.1, read as the reverse complement.
GGCAAGTGTGATATGCACGGTGGCTTTTCTGCCAAAACCATTGCTTCGTCTGCTTTCAATTCTGCCTGCAATACGGGCTTCTTCTTTGATGCGAAGTTGGTTCATCGGTGTGATATGTCTATCATCTATCCATGACTTGGGCAGGTGAAACAGTAGCGCCCCCAAGCTTGAATAACCCAAGGCTTGCAGCTTTTTTGCAGCCACGGGGCCAATGCCATCAATGCGTTCAATGGGCAGATAAAAACTGGGATAAATCTCTATGGGCATGGTATCAGCCTTTGTTATCCAGCTTCAAACTCTGAGGAGGAATAGCGATTGTTGGCTGTAATATCATTATAGATAAACTGCGCTGCTTTGCCCTGATAGATGTTTTCGGTGAGCCAAACTTCTTCATCGGCAATATCAGATTCAGGCACAGCCTTGCTCCACACACCTTTTTTATTGCTACCACGATTATCCGTGTAAGCATAGGTGGCTAACCAACGGTAGCCACGCTCTCGTAGCTCATCTTTTTTATCAAAAGGCGCGCCCACAGCAAAGAATCTTCGGCTTTTTTCTCGGGCATGTGCCAAAAGCTCTGCCATGGCGAGTCTGCCTGTGTCGGGCAAGTTTTTGCTTAATAAATGAAGTGTGGCTTGGGCATCATTGACGGCTCTATGCCCTTCAAAGAAATAACCCAAACGATAAGCAATATAGTCCAATTTCAGGCTGGAAATATTTTCATCTTGCCAGTTGATGTCGTTCATGGTGCATGCCCAGTTGGTGTCCACGCTTTGGGGCAAGCGGCGCTCAAGCATTTGCCTGTCAAACGCTGCATTGTGCGCAATAATCAAACTGGATTGATTGAGCCATTCCATGATTTCTTCTTCATCCAAGCTTTTCCCTTGAAGCATATCATCGCTGATACCGGTCACTTGCTTCACTATATCTGAAAGCGGTTGTTTAGGGTCTTCAAAGCCGCCATATTCATGCAATATACGATAAATAGAGCCTGTGCCAGCATCATATTCAAAAGCGACAAAACCCAGCTCAATGATTTTATCTCGTGCCGTATCCAACCCTGTGGTTTCCGTGTCGAGCACAATGCCAATGCGTGGTGTTTGCGGGCTGCCATCGTTATAAGCTTGTGGCGCATCCAAGCGCTCCAGCACTTTATATTTTCCATCTTGTTTGAGTTGTGCAATTATATCATGTGTATTCATGGGTTCTCCAAAGTTGCATCTAAGAGTGGCAACAAACTACCATCATTGCGAGGTTTAAAGCCTTTGAGGCGTTTGCCTGATACAGCCACCACAGCATCATACCAAAGCGGGATATAGACTTGGTCTTTTGCCATTTGCTGTTGAATTTTGGCATACAATGCTTTGCGCTCGCTTAAATCTTCGCTCACGGCTGCGGCATCCAGCCATGTATCCACTTGCGGATTACTGTATCGCCCGCGATTGGCACCTTTGGGCGGTTGCATGTCGGTGTGTAATATCCAGCGATAAATGTCGGGGTCGGTGATGCCTACCCAAGAGAGTGAAAAGACTTGAAAGTCACCGCGTTTGATGCGCGCATAAAAGCCACCCCATTCCAAGGATTCAATGGATACATCCACACCAATTTTCTTCCAGCTATCTGCAATCGCAGTAACCAACCTTAAGCGAGTGGGATTGGTGCTGGTTCTGTAATTGATATGAAAGCGAATACCATCTTTTCCTCGCTTAAAACCTGCTTCATCCAAGAGTTGCTCGGCTTGGGCAGGGTCAAACGGGGTGAGTGGAATGTGAGCAGCTGCCCAATGGCTTGGGGTGAGCACAGTTTCACCTAGCGTCGGTAAATCGCCAAACAAGGCTTGTTTGAGCAGATTTCTATCCAATGCTAATGCCAAAGCTTTACGCACTTTAACGTGTTTTAAAATAGCATCCTGCATGTTTAATCCCAAATAGGAAAAAGTGGTCGAGGGCTGACTGTTGATGGTTAAGTTGGGTTGTTTCTTCAACCAGGGCAACAAGTGGGGCGGTAAATCATTTTGCGTAAAATCAATTTCATTGCGCACCAATTTTAAAACACGGGTGACAGGGTCTTTAATGGTAAGCACTTCGATGGACTGAATATCCGTAGCATCAGGTTTGGCTCGCTCTAAATACAGTGTGTTATCCCATTTGGAAACTTTGAATGCTCCGCAACCTATGGTTTGTTTGGCTTGGTGGGGTTTATCTGCTTCTGATGCGGGAAGTATGCCTAGATTTAAACGGGTGAGTAGGGATGAGTCGGGTTTGTTCAAGGTTAAAGTTAAATGGTAGTCATCATCAATGGTGATACTTTCAATGGCTGAGAAACCTGCGCGAAGCGGGCTGGATAAGCTTTTGTCTAACACACCATTGAGCGTTGCAGCGACATCCTTGGCGGTCACGGCTTGCCCGTTGTGAAAGGTATAACCTTTATCCAGTTCAAATGCCCAAGTATAGGGGTCGGGATGCTGCCATGATGTGGCAAGGCTTGGTTGTGGCAAGAAATCTTCACCTAACTGCACCAAGCTACAATGCACAAGCTCTTGAACACGATGAGAAGCGGCATCTGTAGCAAATCGTGGGTCTAAGCTGATGGGGGAAGAAGCAAGCCCAATACGTAAGGTATTATCTGCTGGAGTATCCGCAGTACAAGCGCCTAAACATAGGGCAAGGGAAATCAGGAAAAGCTTTATGATGTCCATAAGCTTAATGCTTCCACATGCCCAGCAAAAGGAAATAAATCCAAAGGGCGTAGTGCTTTGAGCTTAAAACCTGCATCTTTGAGGGCTTGAGCATCGCGAGTCCCAGCGGCGACATCGCAATTCACCATGATAATTTGTTTGGGAAACAGGGTGTTGATATGTTGGCAAATGCGTTTGGCACCTTTGCGTGGCGGGTCAAGAATCAAAGTGTCGGCTGCAATAAAGGGTTCAGTATTAAACTTGCCGAATAAATCCATGGTTTCATAGCTCGCATTCAAGCCCAAGCGCTTGGCATTGTGGTTGGCGGCTTTTACGCTGGCAGGATTCAGTTCTGCGCCTTTGACGTTGGCATTCAATGCCTTGGCAATGGGTAAAGATAAATTGCCGCATCCTGAAAATAAATCGACCACGCGCTTTGAGCCTTCAGACCATTCAAGTATTTGAGAAATGAGAGTCTGATTCCCTGCTGCATGCCCTTGTACAAAGTCGTTGGCGCCAACTTCAATATCTAGGCTGCTATCTAACCAAGGTTTTAAAGTAATAGAGTCAAATAGGGTGAGCACAGGTTTGTGTAAAGCTTTGATGGATGGTGACCCCAGCTTTCGCCACCACCATTGTTGAGAATCTTTATATTCAGGTTTGAAATCAGCAGGGCAAGCTTGCTCTGATTCTAAAATGATATGTGTGCCACTGCTAAGCTCTACAGCTTGGATGCTAACAACACCTTCGGGCAGCTTCATAAGCTCTAAAGCATGGCGTAAGTTACCTAATGTTTCTGTTAAAGCCATGCAGGTTTCGGTATGCACCATTTCATGGCTAAAACGCTTGCGAAAGCCAAGCTTGCCCTTTTGCATAAACCAACGCACTCGCCTGCGCCCTGCGTAAGTATTATTTTGGGGCTGGCTGGGCATGATTTCCGTAGCTTCTGTTATGCACGCTTTAAATGCTTCCGTTACCCATGTGGTTTTTATGTCGGCTTGAGCTGTTGGGTGCATGGGTTGCAGAGCGCAGCCACCACAGCTTTGAAATACGGGACAGGGTGGAGAGATGCGGTTTTCCGATGGGGTGATCACTTCCATGAGCTTGCCACGAAGCACACCACGCTTTTTATCGGTGATTTGATAAGCAATCTCATCACCGGCTACGATGTTGGGAATCAATACACTTTGCCCAGAATGGCGAACCACACCATCCCCACCATGCAATACCATTTCAACCTTACCTGTACATAACTCAGGCATGATTATTGAAGCAAATCAATTGGACCAATGGTGATTGGGTCTTGGGTTTTAAATTTAATACGAACACCATCTAGGGATGGGTATTTACCTTTAAACCCAGTTATTGTGACTTTCTTATCAATATCTTTATCTTTTTGAGAAAAGACTTTTTTCCATTTGCGTTTGCCTGCAGGTTTGACTTCAACTTGAATAAATCCATGTTTAAAATCTAGGTCACCGACGCTAGCTTTGTTGATGATAATTCGAGAAAGTGAAACGGGCTGATTAAAAAGAACACTTGTATCACCTCGTTTAAACGAGGCTAGCCAACTTTTTTCAGCCAACTCAGGATAAAAGAGATGAGAGCCACCACGAAACTCGTGTGCTTTGCTTGTATTAACCTCAGATTTATCTTTACGCTGAACTTGATGTGAATAACTATATGTTAAGGAACGGTTTTTCCGTTTCTTTGGTTTATATTTTTTCTTAGGTTTTACTTTCACCTTGCTGACAGGTTTAGTTTTTTTCTCCGTAGTCTTGGACTCTATAATTACTTTAGGTTGTGGTTTGGCGGGTGCTTTAGTTTCTTGGATTACAACAGGCTCTGTGCTTATCTTCTTAGGCTCTAGTGCAACCTGCGCTAGTTGCTTTTCTAAGTTCTGTTTGTTGATTTTTTCCTGAGCAGCAACTGTTTTCTTCACTGTATCTTCTGCCATGCTTAATACGCTGACAGAAGACATGCCAAGAGCGACAAATACAACGGCTACAATCGCTAAGTCAGCCTGTGTTTTTTTAATGTTAGGCACAAGCTTACCCAGTAACTTCTGCCAATGGTATTGACTATAATTTACCCACTGTTTTGCAATTTGATGTTTTGAAAGCGTTGTTGTTGAAACTGTTATTGGCGCAGGAGTATGTGTTTCACTTTGGACCTTTGCTTTGTCTTCTGTTCTTGCCGGAGAAGCTAAGAACTGGAGTTGATCTAACATTTTTTCAATTTCAGCACGAACTTCGGATGCATTTTTTTGGCGGTGTGTTTTATTCTTTTCTAAAAGCTTGAGGATGAGATTTGAAACAGGAATGGGAATGCTGGCATCGACCTCATGAGGTTTAGGTGCGGGTTCTCGCACTTGTTTTTCCATGATTTCAAATTCACCACCACTACCTGTTGCATCAAAAGGTAATTTCCCCAGTAACATGTAAAACAAAAGTATACCAAAAGCATATAGGTCAGTTCGTGCATCAAGAGGGTTATTTAAAATTTGTTCGGGTGCCATATATCTGAAAGAGCCAACAGTAGCACCACTTTGCGTTAAGTCTTCGCCACCTTGCTCAGGTTTGGCGAGTCCGAAATCAAGGAGTTTGACCTCCCCTTTGTCTGATACCAAAACGTTTGCGGGTTTTAAGTCGCGGTGTACCATGCCAAACTCATGGGCAGCTTCTAAACCTTTCAAGATTTCAATTGCGATTTTTAATTTCTTTTTGATAGAGAGGTTTGGGTTTTTGCGTAAAAACACTTTAAGGTCATCACCTTTGACAACCTCCATGACCAAGGCCATGTAAGTTTCATCTTCGTACAGAGATAACAGTGTGACGATATTGGGGTGCATGAGCTTGGCATGCATACGTGCTTCACGACGGAACCGTTGTTTTAAATTTTCATGTTTAAGCAAGTGAGGGTGTAGAACTTTAATCGCAACAGGTCTACCAAGATTTTTATCTGTGGCTAAATAGACAATGCCCATACCACCTTGGCCGAGGCGCGACTCAATACTGTAAGATCCCAAACTTGTTAGGTCAGGGGTACTACCTTGCAATATTATTTGTTCTGTATTGTTGTCGCTCAAATTTTAACCTCTTTATAAGATATGGTCAAACATCTTTTCGTCTATAGTTTCTTTACGTTTGCAGATTGTTGGTATTCCATAGTTAATGTCAAGCGACCTAGGTCACGAATAACTCTTTTTTATTCTTTCGGTTAGAGGAGCATGGTGGGCATGACAAACACAAACGGCCAAAGCATCTGCGGCATCTTCAGCTAAGGGCATGGGTGGTTTGAGTAGTGCTTTAATCATGTGCTGTACTTGTAGCTTGTCTGCTCTGCCATGACCAACCACAGCTTGTTTAATGGCGGTCGGACTATATGTGCCTACGCTTAGCTCGGCATGGCAACATGCTGCAATCAAAGCACCTCGCGCCTGACCAAGTTTTAGTGCTGAAGAAACATTCTTAGAAACAAATACATCCTCAATGGCTGCACATGATGGTTGGTATGTTGCGATGACTTCAGACAAAACTTTAAACAAGATACCAAGGCGGTCGGTAAATTCACCCGTTCCACATTGGATCACTTGATGGTGTACATGACGAATACGATTACCTTTGATATCAATAATACCAATGCCTGCTTTGCGCGAACCAGGATCTATACCTAAAATACGAATAATGTCATTCATGTATTAAGCCTGATTTGTTCCAACCTTTTAACCAGCACTCGTCGCCCAAATACCAAGCGCAAAGTGTTTCCACCATGTGTTCGCCACACCCAAGCTGCACGAATACCTGAAAACAATAGGCACCTTATTTTTTCTGTGTTGTGAACCTGTTGTAGATGCTCGGGTTTGCCAC
>JALUNK010000082.1 GCA_027055255.1 Ghiorsea sp. | reverse complement strand
CCTGAGCTAGAGTTCTTCGTATTTGACGGCATGCGTTACAATAATGAAATGGGTTCTTGTGGATATACTATTGATTCAGAAGAAGCGGCTTGGAATTCTAATGTAAGTTATGAAGGCGGAAACACTGGTCACCGTCCTAAAGTAAAAGGTGGTTACTTCCCAGTACCACCAGTTGATACACTTCACGAAATGCGTAACGATATGTCTTTGGTTATGTCTGATGTTGGTATTCATATGGAATGTCATCACCATGAGGTGGCTACAGCAGGTCAATGTGAATTGGCAATGAAATTTGGTGAGTTGATTGAACAAGCGGATAAAGCGCAATGGTACAAGTATATCGTACATAATGTTGCTGATGCGCATGGTAAAACTGCAACATTTATGCCTAAACCTATCTTCAATGATAACGGTACGGCTATGCATGTTCACCAATCCATTTGGAAAGATGGTAAAAACTTGTTCGCGGGCAAAGATGGCGACTATGCTAACCTTTCTCAGGAAGCGATGTGGTATATCGGTGGCATTATCAAACATGCGCGCGCTTTGAATGCATTCACTAATGCGTCTACAAACTCATACAAACGTTTGGTTCCAGGTTTTGAAGCGCCAGTAATGCTTGCGTATTCAAACCGTAACCGTTCTGCATCAATTCGTATCCCAGTGGTTGGTTCTGATCCAGCACGTAGGATTGAAGTGCGTTTCCCTGATTGCTCTGCAAATCCATATTTGGCATTCACTGCCTTATTGATGGCAGGTCTTGATGGTATTGCAAACAAATTGGACCCTGGTAAACCTTCTGATATGAACTTGTATGCCTTGTCACCTGAAGAAGAAGCGAAAATACCAACAGTTTGCTCTAGCCTAGATCAAGCTTTGGATGCATTAAGTGCAGATCGTGACTTCTTGAAAGTCGGTGGTGTGATGGATGATGATATGATTGATGCTTACATCGACATGAAAATGGAAGATGTACAACAGATTCGTATGCGTCCACATCCTATTGAAATGGAAATGTACTACTCTGTATAACTTCTTCTTGGAAGTTTAAGGTAGGGAAAGGCCGTCACGAAAGTGGCGGCTTTTTTATTTATGCAATCATATACTAGTGTTTTATAAGGTGCAGGTTAGGTTTGCTGCGTAGTCAGATGAGGAGTTGGGTTTTATGAAAAGGTTGTTTGGATCAATTGTGTTGAGCTTGGTTGGGTTAGCGATATTTATTATGGTAAGTATCTTTAGTAGAGCTGCGGTAGGTCAATTTATTGTTGACGAAAATGCGCGTGCGGTGTTGTTTCCTGTACTTTTTATTTTCGCGGTACTGGTCGGTTCTTTGCCTTGGATTTTTGCTGCACACCTAACATCTGAAGAGACATGGAAACAAGCCACCAAACTGCTTTATTTCTTGCCTGTTTACCTTGCTGCACCATCATTTATTTTGCCAGCAGTTTCATTTGCTATCATTTTTGTGCTGGCGCGTTTGCATTATATGAAACGGGAAAATGTTCCTTATCGTGTGGAAGTGAATAACGATGAGCAGGGTGAAGCTTAAACGTTAAAGCGGAAGTGGAGAATATCACCATCTTTCACGATGTACTCTTTACCCTCTAAACGCATTTTACCCGCTTCTTTACACTTGGCTTCGCCGCCTAAGCTTACAAAATCATCATAAGCAATCACTTCAGCACGGATAAATCCTTTTTCAAAATCAGTATGAATCACACCCGCAGCCTGTGGTGCTGTATCACCCACATGAATGGTCCATGCGCGTACTTCTTTAACACCAGCAGTGAAATAGGTTGCAAGCTTTAATAGTTTGAATGCTGTGCGAATGACGGTATTTAACCCAGGTTCCGTTAAACCCAAATCCGATAAAAATTCCATCTTATCTTCTTCGTCCATTTCAATGAGTTCAGATTCAATTTGTGCAGAGACTACAGCAACTTCTGCGCCTTCTTCTTTGGCAAATGCACGCACTTGTTCAACATATGCATTACCATCAGGTAATGAACCATCATCAACATTGGCTACGTACAACACAGGTTTTGCTGTAAGTAGATTTAAGGGTTCAATAACTTCCATGACCGAGCCTTCATGTTTCTGACGGCGTACAGTCGTTCCGTTCTCCAGTTCAGTGAGTACAGCTTTCATTGCAATAAGTGCATTCTCAGCATCTTTATTGCCACCAGAGCGGGAAAGTTTTTGCTGGCGTTCCATGGCTTTTTCAACGCTTTCCATATCTTTAAGCATGAGTTCTGTATCAATGGTTTCAATGTCTGAAAGTGGGTTGACTGCATCGTTGACATGGGTCACGTTATCATCATCAAAGCAACGCACCACATGCGCAATGGCTGAGCACTCACGGATATTACCTAAAAATTTATTGCCCAGTCCTTCACCACTTGCAGCACCTGCAACAAGACCTGCAATATCAACAAACTCAACTACAGCATGTTGTACAGCTTGTGGGTTCACAATATCAATCAAAGGCTTTAAACGTGGGTCGGGAACGGGTACTAAGCCGACATTGGGGTCAATGGTACAGAACGGGTAGTTGGCTGCTTCAGCACCGCCGCCATTCAGCGCATTAAATAATGTTGATTTTCCTACATTGGGAAGTCCTACAATACCGATACTTAGTGCCATGATAAATCCTGTGTTTGTTAATTTAGCTTTGTAATGTTTGATGAATCTTGTTAGCTGCTTTATCACGTTCGCCAGACAAAAGCAGTGGGATTTGAGGCAATAAAGCATCAAAAATACGATTCTCATCCGCGCGGTCACCTTCGTCAGCACCACCTAATACCCAAGGGGTAATATCGCCGCTTGGTGGTCTACCAATGCCAATTTTCACACGTGTGTAATCTGTA
>JALUNK010000081.1 GCA_027055255.1 Ghiorsea sp. | reverse complement strand
GGTAACACAGGTAACACAGGTAACACAGGTAACACAGGTAACACAGGTAACACAGGTAACACAGGTAACACAGGTAACACAGGTAACACAGGTAACACAGGTAACACAGGTAACACAGGTAACACAACGCCGCCGACTTTAACCATTCCAAACCCTATCAAACTTGAAGCAACGGGTGTATTAAGCACTGTAGCTCTTGGAACAGCTACGGCAACAGACAGCCTAGGAAACTCCGTAACGGTGTCCAACAATGCGCCTGCAACATTCCCACTTGGAACCACAGCAGTGACTTACACAGCTACAGATATTTATGGCAATGTGGCAACAGCTACGCAAAGCATCACTATTGTTGATACCACCCCGCCCGTGATTACTGCGCCAGCGGCTGTGAGCGCCAACTCTACAACAGGGCAAGCTATGGCGGTCAATATTGGCATGGCAACGGCAACAGATTTATTCACCCCTATTAACATTTCAAATAATGCGCCAGCTTTATTCCCGATTGGCAATACCACGGTGATTTGGTCAGCTACGGATGCCAATGGCAACGCATCAACAGCCACACAGCTTGTGACAGTGGTTGATGCATCCATCCCTACCGATACTACTCCGCCCGTGATTTCCATTCAGCAACCCGCGATTACCATTGAAGCAACATCCCCCCAAATGTCGGTGAATCTTGGCGCAGTCACGGCAACCGATATTGTGGATGGAGCCATCACACCAACAAATAATGCACCCGCAACATTTCCTTTGGGTGTAACAAGCGTGACTTGGATGGCAACCGATGCTGCGGGGAATACAGCAACAGCAGTTCAGCAAGTCACCGTGCAAGATACCACGCCACCTGCGCTAACACCGCCAGCGGCAGTATCAGGTGTTTCCCAAGATGGTTATGCGGTTGCGGTCAACATTGGTACGGCTACGGTAGCCGATGCATTTAATCCAGTGACTATCACCAATGATGCACCAGCCAAATTCCCAGTGGGCAATACCACCGTGACCTGGTCAGCCACGGATGCGAACAATAATAGCGTTACAGCCACGCAACAGGTGACAGTGACCGACAACTCCATCTTTGCCAACTTACCACCCGATCCAGGTGCAGCAGGCAAGGCAACGCTTGCTGGCATTGATTCAGACAATGATGGTGTGCGGGATGATGTGCAGCGCTGGATTGCTTTGACTTATCCGAATTCACAGAAAACTAGGGCTGCACTAACTCAAATGGCTAAAGCAAAGCAAAAGGTTTTGCTCAATGCGGCAGATGCAATTAATGCTAGGAGCTATGCTATTGAGTCGAATAGAGCTTACCTTTGTTTATCTTTTGTCCGAAGACAGATTAAAGGTCTTAGCGGAAAAGATAGTTATAATATAAGTGGAGAAATGAGAGCTCTATATCTGAATACTTATGCACGGTCTAAGGCGGCATTGCAACATAGCCAGCATCTAAGTGGTAGTTTCTTTTCGATACCTGCGGACAAGTCAACTGGCTGTAATTTTAATCCAGCAACATTAGCAAATTAGGAGGTATAGGATGAAAAATTTGTATTTGTTTTTTCTGACTGTTCTCTTTTCTGGTGTTCCTTTCCTTCCTGTTCATGCGGTTGCGGGTGTTTGTCAAAATAAAACCACGATTGTTTTTAGTAATGGGATGTTTAGAAATGCAGACCAAGCATTTGAGAGTCTTGAGGCTTTACAAACCAAACTAGAGCAGAATTCTTCAGTGTTTTCAGATACTACGAAGTATGAATACAAACTCGCATTTGCAAATGGTAAAGGCGGCCCTTTTGGTTCTACAGGGTTTGACCAACTGTTGGAGGTAGCTCGTCAAGCTTACGGGGACAAAGCATTAGCTTGGTTTTGGCGTGCTTTGATAGGAGATGGTCTAATCTCTAATGCTGTTTTTCGATTGGCTATGCAAGACATTGCCGCATCATTTCATCAGGTTCAATATGTAGATGACTTAGACGCTATTAAGATGGGCAACGATTATCGCACCTTCTTAAATGCAGGTAAGCGCATTTTGATAGTTGCACATTCGCAAGGGAATTTTTATACAAATGCTGTTTACAATAAGCTCACCACAGAAAACCCAGCTTGGGCATCAAGTATAGGTGTTGTCGCAGTAGCAACCCCTGCTAACTCATCTCCTGGAGGTAAGCTTGGGTTAAATGAACCTAATATTACAGTGCCCGAAGATTTTGTGATTGCTGCGGTGCGAAATACGTTTGGCTCACTGCCGCCTAAATCAGACCAATGGATACTTCCTGGCTCAAGTAATGTTTTCCAGTCTGGTCTTTCATGGCTGGACTTTGAACAAACAACGCTGGGTCATAGTTTTGTAGGGTGGTATTTAGCAGGAACATATACGCGGAACCTTATTCTGAAAGGTATCACTGATCAATTGATTGGAAAACCAGGTGGAGGTTTTGGTAGTGGAATTCTGGGAACACCACCAAAAGTTAATTTTCCTTTTAGTGTGATTAAATCGGATCGATTTAACACAGTTGGGTCTGATTTAAACTATTGTTCGCCTGATGGTGTTTATTACGAAGCAAGTATAGCGCAAGGGGTTTCAATCATTAAAGCATCAGGGATAAGCGTGCCTAGCGCAACTGGGGGAGCAGGCTTTGTTGGGTTTGTGCCAATCCCCAATGGGATTGGGGAATTGTATGTGAATACACAGTATGATAAAGTTATTGTTTTTGATTCCACTGCAAGTGACTACATGTATCTAGGAACCACAAATGTAACTTTAAAATCAAATACCTGGGACACTACTAGCAGGGTGTGGGCAACCAGTACTTCAACTATGACGATGCCTAGTTATACCATGACGGTACAGAATGGTCTTTGCTTGGGCTGGGATCCTCGCCCATTCCCAACTAGTTGTAATATTCCCCCTGACCCTACTGTTTTTATTGTTCCTATTGCTATTGCTGCTGACTATAGTGCAGTAGTCTCCCATACATCACAACTATATGATAGTTCACCTTTTTACAGGTTGGGAGCGTATAATGCAACGGCAGTTATGGCTAGCAGAGCGGATGATAATCATTTTGTTTGGAAAACAGTTACAGTAGATAATGGGGTATTATCAGTTATGAACGGGGGAGTTATAACCCCAAATGATATTGTGCTGGTACGCCCATACCCTGCTGTATATGAAGTAGTTGCCGATATCGGTCTTTCAACTAACCAATTTTTTTTAACTAAAGTGGGTGCTCCAATTATGGGGGTGGGTGTAATTGCCTATAATGAAGAAGTTGGGTCAGTTTTCGCTTATGGTTTTGATGTGAGTATTAGAGTAAAATAAAATCGGGCATTAATCATGCTGCCTTGTTGGTATTATAGTTGAACAAGGGTGGTGGTGAGTAATCCACTTCTAAATATTTTTTAGTAAACGTAAACGGAAGGTTTTACCTTTGAGTTTGCCGTTGGATAGCTTTTGCATAGCAACGTTAAGAACATCGCTTTGAATCGCGACATACGACCAGTTATCTCCGATATTAATTTTACCCACTTGATTGCCAGCAATACCACCTTCACTGGTGAGTGCGCCAAGAATATCACCTGCTCTAAGTTTTTGCTTTTTACCACCACCGATTTGTAATGTTTTCATGGGTGCAGGTTTAGCTTTATTGTTTAGAACAGATGCATTGGGCAAAGGCTCAGGCTTGATACCTTGTTTTAAATAATCCTCTAATAAAGCGATTTTATGGCCTTCTTGTGGGGTGAAGAAAGTGAAGGCTTTACCTTGGCTTCCTGCGCGGCCAGTGCGCCCAATTCTATGCACATGCGATTCAGGGTCATGGGCTAAATCATAGTTAATCACGGCATCAAGGTTGGTGATGTCCAAACCGCGTGCGGCTACGTCTGTCGCCACCAGTACGGAGATACTTTGGTTGGAAAATTGAATCAAAGTTTGGTCTCTGTCGCGTTGCTCTAAATCGCCCGTTAAATCTAGGGCGCTAAAGCCATCGGCGACAAGCTGATCGGTTACATCTTGGGCTTCACGCTTGGTGTTACAGAATACGACGGCGGATTCAGGTTGATGTTGTAATAAAATACGGCGCAATGCATCAAGCTTTTGTTTGTCATTTGATAATTCGAAGAAATGCTGTTCAATAGAAGTACTGTCGTGAATGGATTCGACTTTAATCACCTTGGGCTCACACATCATCTTCTTGGCTAAGGATTTCACTTGCCCAGAATACGTGGCGCTAAACAGTAGGGTTTGTTTTGTGCCAGGCAGTTCTTTGTTGATGTCAGCAATGGCTTGCTTAAAGCCCATATCCAACATCCTATCTGCCTCATCGAGCACCAAGGTGTTCACGTTGCTTAAGTTCAAGGTTTGCCGCTTTATATGGTCTTGAATGCGACCGGGTGTGCCGACAATGATGTGTGCGCCATGCTCTAATGATGATGCTTGAGGTTTGAAGGGTACACCACCGCAAAGGGTGAGCACTTTGATGTTGCCAATGCCGCGTGCAAGTTTGCGGATTTCAGTGGCGACTTGGTCAGCAAGTTCACGAGTAGGGCAAAGCACTAAGGCTTGGGTGTCTCGCAAGGATGAATCCAATTTTTCCAATACACCCAAAGCAAATACAGCCGTTTTTCCTGAGCCTGTCTCTGCTTGAGCAATTGCATCCTTGCCCGATAAGATGAGCGGCAAGCTTTTAGCTTGGATAGGCGTCATTTCGCTGTAACCCAATGATTCAAGGTTACTAAGAAGCTCGGGTTTAAGCGAAAGAGTTGAAAATGCTTGTGCGGTCATGGTGTTCCTTGGTGTGTCTTGAATTAGTCTTGTTTCCATTGAAATGTTTTAGGCTTGGTTTTGCCTAAGCTTAAAGTACCGCGTTTTGTTTTTGTCGTAGAAGTCTTCGTAGACGAAGGTTTAGCTATTGAAGATTTTGTTGTAAAACTTTTTTCCTTGGATGAAGGTTCTTGATAAAAACGCTTTTGCATACCATTCAAAAAATTACGCAAAACTTGGTCTTTGCATTGGCGGGACTGTCTGTGCGTAGACGCTCGAAAAAAAGAAGACAACTCATGTTTGCTTAGTTTGAAATCCATTAAACTAAGTATATCTAAAATATCATCATCTTTAAGGGCTAAGGCAATACGCAGTTTTTTAAAAATAAGATTGTTGGTGAGGTGGGTTTCAGGTTTGGGTTGTATGCCATCGCGTTTGCCACGTTTGATATTAATGAAACCATTGAGAAAAGTTGCCAATGTTTCATCACTGCATTCAATAAATGCGGGGTCATCCTCTTTTTTTAACCAATCACTAATTTGCGCGCGACTCACTTTTTTATCCGCTGCTGCGAAAACAGAGATGACTTTACTATCGCTTAAATCAAAAGTGTAACGTATGCGTTTAAGTATATCGTTGTTTATCAAAGGGTTGTTACTTCATTAAATCTGAGAAACGGTCGAATAAATAATCCGCATCTTGTGGGCCTGGGCTAGCTTCAGGGTGATATTGTACTGAGAAGATGGGTTTATTTTTAACCTTTAAACCTTCCACTGTATGATCAAACAAAGACCGATGCGTGACTTCAATGTCCGCAGGTACTTCATCATCTGCCACGGCAAAACCATGGTTTTGACTGGTGATTTCTACTTTTCCAGTGGTTAAATCTTTTACTGGGTGATTGCCGCCACGGTGACCAAACTTAAGTTTAAATGTTTTAAGCCCAAGTGCTTGAGATAGTAATTGGTGACCCATGCAGATGCCGAATATTGGTGTGTCTTTAGCAATAAGTTCTTTGATAGTTTCAACAGCATAACCCACAGCGGCAGGGTCACCTGGACCATTGGACAAAAAGATACCGTCTGGATTCATATCCAAAACTTCTTGGGCAGATGTGCCTGCAGGTACCATAGATACTTTAATGCCACGGTCAGTCAGTTTACGAAAAATATTCTTTTTGCATCCAAAGTCGAAGGCAACGACATGTTTATTAGTCACAGGGCTGGTGAATACAGTATTGTCCAACTGGTAGGTGCCATGACGCCATGTATCAATATCTGTGCGGCTAACTTGACCCACCAAGTCTTTACCTTCTAGACCTTCCCAAGCTTGTGCTTGTTTCACAGCTTCTTCTTCGCTCATGCTATCCGATGCAATCACACCTGTTTGCGAGCCATTATCTCTTAAATGGCGAACCAGTGCACGCGTATCAATATCGGCAATGCCAACCACGTTGTTAGCTTGTAGCCATGCTTCTAGGCTTTGCTCAGCGCGATAGTTGGATGTTTGCCTAGCTGGTGCGCGAACAATTAAACCTCGCACTGAAATTTTATCCGATTCCATATCGACTTCATTAACACCGACATTGCCAATATGTGGGTAGGTAAAGGTGATAATTTGGTCGGTATAGGATGGGTCAGTTAAGATTTCTTGGTAGCCTGTCATGGACGTGTTAAAGCATACTTCACCAATGGTGTTACCCACTGCACCTAAAGAAACACCCTGAAAAATACGACCATCCGCAAGTGCTAAGAATGCAGGCGTTGGGCTGGTTGCTGTATAACTCATGGGTAGACCTCAGTGATATGATTTGGAATGGGGCAAGACTATGGTTTTGCACTATCACTGTCGATTGTTGATTTTTGTGGCAGAAGAACGACCATGCTGCCTAGAATATAATCATATAAAGTTTAAATTATAAGCATTATAATATAATAAACTACAATAAAGCCTTTGTTTTCAACAGCTTCTACCATGGCATGTACATTGCTTTTAGCTGCGTACGGCAAATAGAATAATTCTAAGCGCTAAAAAACTTAGATAAAAATGGAGAACAAAAATGAAAACAAAATTACAACATTATGCAATCGCTTTGATGATGGGCATGGGTCTTACGGGCGTAAGTACAGCTGCACAAGCAGGCGATGATATTTCTGTATACGCAGATATTGGTGCACAAAGCCAATACATTTGGCGTGGTGCTGCACAATCAGTAAACAATGACGCTGCGATTCAAGGTGATGTAGGCATTGAACATGAAAGCGGTATATCAGCAAACGTTTGGTTCTCAACAGGCGTAGATGTTGGAACAGGCTCAGAAACTGAATATGACATTACAATTGATTATTCAGGTGAAGCTGGCGATATCGGTTATTCTGTAGGCTATATTGCTTATAAATATACAGACACCTCTTTGGAATTCAATGAGATTTATGCTGGTATTTCTAAAGGTATTGCTGCTTTAACTGCATATTATGATGCGGATAATAAAAACCTTTATACCGAACTTGGTGCAGGTATGACTGTTGCAGATATGTTTGATGCATCAGCTTCTTTTGGTGTGAATTCACCAGATGTTGGCTCTAGCACAAACCATATCACATTGGGCGCAAGTAAAGATTTCGATAATATCAACGTGAACGCAACGATTGGTAAAGCAGGTACTGCAGATGCTGAATTTGCAGTAGGTTTAAACGCTGCATTCTAAACCACTAGGGAGCTTTTCCTCCCTTTTATTTTCACAATCAAATAGAGGAGTTATGCAATGAAAAAAATTACTGCTGTTATCAAGCCATTTAAACTTGATGACGTAAAAGATGCGCTACTTGAGTTAGGTGTTTCTGGTATGAGTGTTAGCGAAATTCGCGGACATGGTCGCCAAAAAGGTCACACTGAACTTTATCGTGGTGCTGAATATAATGTGGACTTTGTGCCTAAAACTGAAGTTTCAACTGTAGTCACTGCTGATCAAGTAGATGCTGTAATTGAAGCAATTTCAAAAGCTGCAAGCAGCGGAAAAATTGGCGATGGTAAAATCTTTGTAACCAATGTGGAGCGTGTTGTGCGCATCCGTACTGGTGAAGAAGATGCCGACGCATTGAATTAAGGGAGATTAAACAATGGATCAATTAGCGGGAGATATTCTCCAAACTAAATACGCACTCGACACTTTTTATTTTTTGGTGATGGGCGCATTCGTCATGTGGATGGCTGCAGGCTTCTCAATGTTAGAAGCAGGGCTTGTTCGCTCTAAGAATACAGCTGAAATCTTAACCAAGAATATCGTGTTGTATTCGATTGCATGTATTATGTATATGATTGTGGGTTACAATATCATGTACGGTGGTTCCGCAAGTGGCTACTTACCAGATGCACTAACCTTTGGCCTTGGCGGCGCAATGGATGCTGATGCTGGTGCTGCGGAAGCTGTGTTGAAAGGTGGTGATGATGCACCATACTATTCGATGCTATCTGACTTTTTCTTCCAAGTGGTATTCGTTGCAACTGCAATGTCTATCGTATCGGGCGCTGTTGCTGAGCGCATGAAGCTTTGGGCTTTCTTCGTGTTTGCAATTGTATTCACTGGCTTTATTTACCCACTTCAAGGTATGTGGAAATGGGGTGGTGGTTTCCTTGATGCAGCAGGGTTCAGCGATTTTGCTGGTTCTGGTGTGGTTCACTTGGCAGGCGCATCTGCTGCATTAGCAGCCGTTCTTTTGCTTGGTGCTCGTAAAGGTAAATACAATAAAGATGGTTCTGTGAACGCTATTCCAGGTGCAAACCTTCCGATGGCAACATTGGGTACATTTATTCTATGGTTGGGTTGGTTTGGTTTTAATGGTGGCTCTGAGCTTAAAGTTTCAGATGTTGCTGAAGCCAATGCAACAGCTATGGTATTTGTAAACACCAATATGGCAGCAGCTGGTGGTGTGGTTGCAGCATTAATGTTTGCACGCCTTTGGTTTGGCAAAGCAGATTTGACTATGGCGCTTAACGGTGCGTTGGCAGGTCTTGTAGCGATTACAGCTGAGCCACTTACCCCTTCACCAGAAATGGCAACATTGATTGGTGCGATTGGTGGTTTGATTGTGGTTGCAGCGATTGTGCATATTGACCGCACATTAAAACTTGATGACCCAGTAGGTGCGATTTCTGTACATGGTGTGGTTGGTATTTGGGGTTTGATGGCAGTGCCTATCACCAATGCTGACACATCGTTTGGTTCGCAATTGATGGGTGTAGGCGTTATTTTTGTATTCGTATTTGCAACAAGTTTCGTGGTTTGGTTAGCAGTGAAAGCATTGCTAGGCATCCGTGTTTCTGAAGAAGAAGAATACGAAGGCTTGGACGTTGGCGAATGTGGTGTGGAAGCATACCCAGAGTTCGGCAGCAAATAAGTTATGACCAGTTTTTAGGGCTTTATTAGCTAAACACTAATTTTTGTTACCATTCTATTTGCATGAATTGGTAAAGCCTTAAATACGGAGAAGGTGGATGAGCAATCATCCACCTTTTTTGTTGCTTGGATTTGGTGAGTGATATCACTTGAAAAGTTTTAGCTTATTTATATGGTGCAGAGACGATTAAGATTTCAGGAGTATTTATGTTACAGCGTATGAAAAATATAACAGCCATGTCTGCAATCGCTGTGGGTTTATGGGCGATTACACCTGCACAAGCAGCAGATATGGAATCGATTTTATCAGATACAGAAATGACAGGCAGCAACATTGGTTTATACAGCCAATATGTGTGGCGTGGACAACGGCAAAGTGCTGGTGCAATGTCTGTGCAAGGTGATGTTGGTATGGCTCACGATAGTGGTGTTTCAGCCAATGTTTGGTTTGCTACCTTAGGCACAGGTAATGTCACAGAATTTGATTTCACCTTGGATTATTCAGCTGACTTAGGTTTTATGGGTTATTCAGCAGGTGTGATTTTATATCGTTACCATAACAGTGGCGCAAGTAATGCAAGCGAAGTGTATGTGGGTGCTAACCATGAGTTAGGTTCAGCGACACTTTATTATGATACCAATTCAAAAAATATATGGCTGGACTTAAGTTCGGGCATTGAGTTGGCAGAGTTTGCCGTTGAAGGTACACTTTCTTATTCTGCGCCAGATGTTGGTAAAAGTGAATTTGTAAACTTAGCGGTCGGTATCAGCCAAGATATTGAGCTGGATGATGTGGTACTTACACCATCGTTTACCTATAACTATCACATGGGCGCATTTGATACGCTAGCAACACCTGATGCTTTGCTACTTTCGGTGAATATGGCTTATTAAGATTTATATTTTATATAGAAAAGGGCGGCTATTGAGCTGCCCTTTTTTATGCCATGCAGACAAGCATAATTTTGCATTCAAAAAAAAATCATGGTTAAAGTCATGCCTTCATGCAAATAAAAACATGCGAAAGCATATGGAGGGTGGTAACAATGAAACAAATTACAGCAATCATTAAGCCGTTTAAGCTTGATGACGTTAAAGACGCACTGCTAGAAATTGGCGTTTCTGGTATGAGTATTAGTGAAATTAAAGGACATGGTAGACAAAAAGGACATACAGAACTTTACCGTGGCGCAGAATACAATGTGGACTTTGTACCAAAAACAAGCCTTTCCACAGTAGTTAAAGAAGACCAAGTCGATGCGGTCGTTCAAGCTATTATCGGCGCTGCAGGTACTGGTAAAATTGGTGATGGTAAAATTTTTGTAACCAATGTTGAGCGCGTTGTCCGTATTCGTACGGGTGAAGAAGACGCTGATGCATTAAGTTAAGGGGAAATCATCATGGATGTTTTCTTTTTAACGATGGGTGCAGCCATGGTGCTGGCCATGCATGCAGGTTTTGCATTTTTAGAAGTGGGTACTGTACGCAAAAAGAATCAAGTGAATGCTTTGGTTCGTGTTATTACTGACTTTGGTTTTTCGACTATTGCATACTTTTTTATCGGCTTTGCAGTGGCCTATGATATTAACTTTTGGGGCTGACACCTAATAAAATTCTTTGAG
>JALUNK010000080.1 GCA_027055255.1 Ghiorsea sp. | reverse complement strand
ACCAATTCTTCGACTGAAAATGCCATATTATCGCGCAAATAGTCAAAGCCGAATTCATTGTTTGTACCATAAGTAATATCCGATGCATATGCAGCTTTTCTATCTTCATGCGCCATATCACTGATAATAACACCTGTGCTTAAGCCTAAGAAAGCATACAATTTACCCAGTGTTTCAGCATCGCGGCTAGCCAAGTAGTCATTCACGGTAACCACATGTGCACCTTTACCCGTCAAAGCATGCAAATATACAGGCAGTGTCGCAGTTAAGGTTTTACCCTCACCTGTTTTCATCTCAGCAATTTTACCTTGATGAAGAATGATGCCACCCAACACCTGAGAATCGAAGTGACGCATACCCATCACACGGCTTGATGCTTCACGAACTACAGCAAATGCTTCAGGAAGTAATGCTGACAAGTGTTCACCTTTTTCAATGCGCTGACGAAACTCATCTGTCTTCGCTCGCAACTGCTCATCACTTAACTTTTCAATTTCTTCAGCAAAACCGTTCACTTGCCTTACAATTGGATACAAGCCTTTCAACACACGTTCATTGCGGTTACCAAAGACTTTGGTTAATAACTTTAACATGAATTCCCCTAACTAAAGATGTTACATAATCAAATTTGCACGCAAGATAACGTGCTTTGAATATAAAATCATGTGATTTTTCGCTGTTATTTTTTTATTTAGCCCACGTATCAAATCTTGGCAACTGACTCACCTCATCAATATCATACCAAGGCGCTTTTTCACTCAACCAAATATGGTGCCCTTGTTTCAACTTGTGGCCACCATCAATCGTACCCAGCCTAACAATGAAATGCTCTTGGTCTTCGCGTTTGGCATAAATATGTGAACCACAGTTCCCACAAAAGTAACGCTTCTTACCTGGTGATGATTCAAAAAACTTCAACAACGCTTCACCCGTTTTAAAGTGTAAGGCATCAAGTGGCACACTAGCAACAGATGAAAAGGCTGTGGCATGTGTCTTTCTGCACGTTGGGCAATGACAGTGCACAATATTGCCCATTTCCCCATCAATTTCATACTGTACACCACCACACAAACAACTTCCTTTCATCATCACACACCTCAATCCTTTTGCTTTTAATCTATTTCGATTTCAATCTATTTTGACTTGAACTCCTTCTTCTGCCAACAACTTTTCTAATTCCTGATATCCTTCCATCGCCATCAATAATGCACCTTTCTCATGTTGAGCAACATCCAACCAGCTTCTATCTTCCAAAGCTCCAACCAATGCATACAAGAAATTAAGGCTAGGGTTACAACCACCCTCTTTGAGTTTTATAAATGCTTGGATAGCACCCATCGCTTGCAAATCAGCCACACTATGCACACCCACCTTGACAAGCGTCTGTTCTGATTTTTCGCCTAAACCCCTTAAATCTCGAATACGCTTCATGCCCCGCAAGCATCCAAGACTTTGACATCCAAGTCCTGTTCCGTCTTTAAAGCTTTTCCTGCTTCCACCACTTCAATAGGTAACAAAGCAATACCAACGTATTCATCATCTTTTCTTTTCGCCAAGCTGGTAATTTCACCAACCTTAACTGTTGTAAGCAATGGGCAAGGTAAACTCACGACTCTATTCAACTGCACACGATACAGTTTCTTTTTAATGCCGCCTCGCCACTGCATACGGCTGGTGACTTCCTGCCCTACATAACAACCTTTATCAAAGCTTACACCATTGCGCTCAACCAGGTTAGCATTAAGCGGATGCAACTTTTGTGTCCAATCTACACCCAAGCGAGGGATACCTTGTAAAACTCGCCCGTTCTCCATCGTCGCTTCATCCGTATTCACTTCAAGCGGAATATCCGCACCCATCAACCAAACACCATCAGTTGAAGATTCCAGCATACGCAATGCAAACACGTCGCCTTGCTGTTGTGCCGCCAAAACCTTTTGCTTTGGCACAGGTAAATTATTTACAGCTAAAAAGGCATCAACATTTTCACCTTGTACACTAACCACCTGCCAAGAAGAAACTTTACCGATACGCAATTCGTAACCCATAGCAAACATACGAAGTCGCTCAACCAAAGCTAATGATTGTTCGCTCGAACATAAGAACATCACTTCCACCCAGTTCTTATCCGCTTGTGTTTGCAAAAGATAAAAATCTGTAACCGCCTTCCCTTGTGAACTTAGTATCGCAGCGTACAAAGCCTGTCCTTCAGATAAAAGTTTTATATCTTGCGTGATTTGACCTTGCAGATACGTCAAAATATTTTCACCCGATGCTTTTACGATGTCAAAAGCCATTCGCTTCGCAATATTCATAGGTCGATGCTGCTGCCTTTTCAATGTCATTTTCACCTCAAAACAGGTCGGAAGCCTTATAAATTATAGCTTTAATTTTTTTATTAAAAGTTGTTCACGTAATCTGTGGATAACTTTGTGGATAACACTGCCTGCATCTTATATAATATTAAATACTTGAGCCTTATCATGCTACTGTCTATTTTTTAGGCAGTTTATTATTTATCTTTATAAACAATGAGTTAAAGTATAAATGTTATGCTAATAAACGAGCAAACAAGTCTAATTGAGACAAACTTGTGACAGACCATGAAAAAAGTGAATAACTACTTGTGTCAAGCTCTTTTTTCATGTGATAAATGTACCAAACCCACTACTTTTTCACCCGATAACACTGCAAGTTCAATGGTAGCAGGCAGTTCACCGATTTGAGGTGCTTCTCCAATGTCAAAAACATGACTGGGCAAATCAACATCCGTATGCTCCCGCACCAAAACAGTTGCTCTTTTCTCACGGACGAAACGTACTTTCTTCGGCTTGGGAAGGGTAATACTCAACATCATCTCAATCTCTGACAAAACCAAAGCAAGCAGTTCCTTTTGTAATTGTTCTGATTCATCTGCGCTAACAATGACACACAGGTGCTGCAATTCACTTTCACTTTTCATCATCGCTGATACATCAAACAGCCACTGCCCATACGTACCCAACATGCCTTGCATCATGTTTGGCAAAACAACTTTTTCTTCAAACCATAAGTGTATATTCGTAATCGCTTGGGTTTCGATTTCATCATGAAGACCGAGCAAACGGTTTCTAGCAAATGCAGGAAGTGCAAGCACCACAGCATCATGATTGAGATCATCCAACTTACGCACACTATGACGAAGCTCCACATTCACACCAACTGCGCGAAGTTTATCAGCAAGCGGTGCTACCAAGGATTGTGACAGTGGTTGGTTAAACCAGCCCATCTTGGCATTACGGTGCGATGAAAAAGACAAGGCTAAGACACGCGCAAATGTTTTGGCTTTGGCTGTGTTCATAGCCTCATTCATCACCCCCAAACACAATACATTTAACATATCTTCAACCAGTCGTTTGGGTGCTTTGATTTCATCCATCCACTGCTGCACGGTTTGTTGATCATCTCTATTTGTCATGGTCATGGCAAGCTTCAGCATCGCTTTGATGCTGCGTATATCATGTCCAGGCAAACGGTATGCCGCCCAAACCAACGCAAGGTTCACGGGCAACCAAGATGATGCTTTAAGGTCAAAGAAACCACGTGTCTTATCCCAAAGCGAAAGGGTAAGAGATGATTGCCAGCTCACATTGTTCAATGCCTCAATATCAGCCAGCAACTTTAATGTACCATGATATGCACCCACCATGGCATGTGGCCCATTATCCACCCATTCATTCAGCTCTTCATCATAAAATGATTTGGTGCGACCGCCTAAAGCAGGTGCTGCTTCAAACAAATCAACCGCATAGCCTGCCTCTGCCAAACGCAGTGCCGCTGTCATGCCTGCAACACCTCCACCAACAACGGCAACACGTTTCACTTCCATTAAAAGTCTAACTTCAAAGGTCTGTTTTTCTTCATCGCTTTTTTCTCATAACGATATGCTTTCCATGCCACCCATATTTTTTTCAACGGTGTTAATCGCGCAGGATGTTGCCAAACATCAAAACCTACAGACTTCAATTTAGCTAAATGAGCATAATAAATCGCGCCCATCATCAATGATGGTGTTAAGCTCTTCCTATCTTCGCTGGGCAATGCATCCAAGGCACCTTGATAAGCTTGCTCTGCTTTATCTAAATAGTGCTGCATCAATGCTTTGAGGTTGGCATTGGTTTTTTCATTGTCACCAAAACCATTACGAATATCTTGATCCGTCACTTTAAACTTGGCTCGTGTTTGTTGCGGCAAATAAATACGATTAATTTTAGTATCTTCATACACATCACGCAGAATATTGGTCAACTGCAATGCATCACCCATGCGCAAGGCAAACTGTTTGGATTGTTCATTACTATAGCCAAACACAGCAATCGACATCAGCCCAACCACACCTGCCACACGGTAGCAATACAAGTCCAAATCTTTATCCGTCACCGTAGGTTTACCCACCACATCCATCATCATGCCTTCAATCATTTCAGTGAGTTGCTCTTTCTCAATCGGATAATGCTTAACCGTCCACATCAGCTCAATGCCCACAGGGTGGCGCGCTTCACCAGCATATACCCTGTCCACCTCTTCACGCCAAAAGCCAAGCTTAGGCATAGCCACTTCCTTATCTTTAATCTCATCTGCAATATCATCCACTTCACGGCAAAACGCATACAATGACATCATGGCTCTACGCTTTTCAGGCGATAAAAAGAGAAATGCATAAAAGAACGATGAGCCAGAGCCTCTGGTTTTATCTTCACAATACTTCTCTGGGTTCATATTTGTCCTCGAGTCCTATTCGCCTTGGTGCCATGGTTTACATAAAGGTTGGGGCGTAATGTCATACTGGCAATGCTAAGGCTCACTTTCAACCAATCAAGCTTACTTAATGTGGGTCGTTGGTTGAATGGGTCTTCTAACTGATCAGTCGCATCTAAAATGGATGTACCACCCGCCAAGGTTGCTGCAATTTGAGCGCGCAAACGAATTGGCAAATACGGTAACAAAGCGTAACCTCTATTAAACAAGCTTTGCGTTTCTGCAATGGCTTTATCTATGGCAGGTCTTAACTGCGCTACGGTACAATGCCCAGCTAACACATCCTCGCGGCTAACTTGGACTTGCTGCAACCACTCATCTGCCAAGTAGCAACGCCCCTTGGGTATATCAATCTTAAAATCCTGCCAAAAATTCGTCAGCTGCAAAGCTGAACAAATCGCATCAGATGCCTTTAAAGCGTTTTCATCATCAATCTTGTGCAGTGCTAACATCAAGCGCCCTACAGGGTCTGCGGAATGTTGACAATAAAACATTAAATCAGCCAAAGTTTTAAAACCTTTAAAATTCACATCCATTCTAAATGCCGCCAACAGGTCTCGGAACAGTTGTACAGGCAAATCATGCAACTTCATCACATCCGCTAAAGCAATAAAGATGGGGTTCTCGCTTTTACCATCCAAACACAAGTCTAACTGATATTCCCAATCATCTAATTTTTGTAACCGTTCTTCTTTGCTAAAGTCACCTTCATCCGCAAAGTCATCGGCTGCTCTGGCAAAGGCATAAATCACGGCAATAGCTGAGCGCAGCTCTTTTTTTAAAAGAAGCGAGGCCGTAGGGAAATTCTCATAGTGCTGGCTGGCGATGGTTTGGCAGTGCTGATATGCCTGCTTTAAGTGCGCTTGGGTTTGCATGGCAACATCTTAGAATGGAAGTTTACTTAGGCAATAGCTATGCTTCGTTTTTAAGTTTTAATCCTGATAAGAAGTGAGCGTGTCTATGTTTGATTCATTAACCAGCAAATTAGGTAATATTGCCAATAAGTTACGCGGTTCAGCCCGTGTTACAGAAGCCGATTTAGATGCTACATTACGCGAAATGCGCATGGCTTTATTGGAAGCTGATGTTGCCCTTCCTGTGGTTCGCCACTTATTAGATGCGGTACGTGAGCGCGCATTGGGTGCAGATGTCGCCAAAAGCCTACAACCTGGGCAAGTCATTATTAAAATCCTTAATGATGAGCTTACAGTTGTTTTGGGTGGGCAACGCCGTGATTTAAACACCTCAAAAATCCCATCCGTTATTATGTTATGTGGTTTGCAGGGAGCGGGTAAAACAACCACTGCAGGTAAACTTGCTAAACTTCTCACCGCGCAGGGTAAAAAAGTGTGCGTCACATCCGTAGATGCTACTCGCCCTGCGGCACGCGAACAATTAGAACTATTGGCTGAACGAGTAGGCGTGCCTTACCTTCATGGCGAGGGTAACAGCCCTGAAAAAATGGCTTCCTCTGCACTCAAACAAGCCAGAACTGGCGGACACCATATCCTTATTTTAGATACTGCAGGCCGCCAGGTTGTTGATGATGCTTTGATGGCAGAAATCAAAGCCGTTGAAAAAGCTGTAAGCACGACGGAACGTCTTTTGGTGCTTGATGCTATGACGGGTCAAACAGCTTTAGAAATCGCTGAAACATTCCACAAATCTGTACCCCTTACAGGTTGCATCATGTCCAAAACAGATGCGGATATGCGTGGTGGTGCGGCATTATCTGTTGCCTTTAGCACAGGCGTACCTGTGCGCTATGTGGGTACAGGCGAAAAGCTTGATGCCTTTGAGTTGTTTGACCCTGAGCGTATGGCTGGTCGTATTCTTGGCCAAGGTGATATTGTTGGTCTTGTCGAGAAGATGGAAGCTACCATCGATAAAGAACAAGCTGCCAAAGCTGCACAGAAAATCAAAAAAGGTAACTTTGATTTGATGGATTTCGCAGACCAAATGGGACAAATGCAAAATATGGGCGGCATTGGTGGTATCATGAAAATGATGCCTGGCATGAATGTACCACAAGAAGCTCTAGGACAATTTGATGAGAAACCCATCAAGCGTATGCAAGCTATGGTTTATTCTATGACAGCTAAAGAGCGTGTTTACCCCAAGTTGATTAATGGAAGTCGTAAAAAACGTATTGCTTCAGGCTCTGGAACATCCGTGCAAGAGATTAATAAAATGCTCAAACAATTTACCCAAATGCAAAAAATGATGAAGAAAATGAAAGGCGGCAAGGGCAAACGCATGATGCAAGCTATGGCTGGAAAAATGGGCATACCCGGCATGGGTGGTGGTGGAATGCCTGGTATGCCTAAGTTTTAAGTTAAGCTTTGGAAAACGCTACGACCTCGTTGTTTGATTCCTGAAGCTAACCTTTTAACCGCGTCACAAAACCTTGCACTTGATTCTGAACAACACTCATATCATCGATCATATTATTTATCAGCTTCAAATTAGCCTCTGCCGAGTCATCAACTGTGGTTGCAGAAGAAGATACCTCACCCACTGAATGTTGTGCTTCTTGCATACTTGAGTTGGCATATTGTGCGCCCGAAGACATTTCATTAATTGCAGCATTTTGCTCATCCATCGCAGCCGCAACATGGCTACTATGCTGATTAACTTCACCAATAATATCATGAATCTTAGCAATCGCGTCACCCGCTTGACTGCTTTGTTTTTGAATATGTTCCACTTTACTTCGAATTTGCCCCGTGGCTTGTGAGGTTTGACTGGCAAGCTCTTTGACTTCACCCGCTACTACCGCAAATCCACGCCCTGCATCACCTGCTCGCGCTGCTTCAATACTAGCATTAAGTGCCAACAAATTGGTTTGCTCCGCAATATCATTAATGGTTGCAACCACTGACCCAATCTCTTCCGATGCCGTGACCAACTCCTGCATAATAGTTGCACTATTGTTTGCTTCATGCACAGCCTGCTTGGAGATATCTAAAGTCTCAGTAATTTGTTCAACCACACTGGCAACAGAAATAGACATTTCTTCAATCGCCGCAGCTGTTGAACCAACATAGTCCGAACTTTGCGTCACACTCGATTGGGCATCTTCAGACTGTTGGTTTAGTCCATCCGCAATTTGTGACAGCTGCTCCATAGATTGGTAGACACTGGATGCATTTTCACTTAATGATATCACCAATGAGCCCACTTCTGATTCAAATGTATTAGCAAGGGATAAATTTTCATGACGTTCTTTTTCTTTACGCTGGGCATCTAGAGCCTTTTGTCTTTCCCCTGTTTTTTTAGCCTCAAATATTTCAAATTGAAGGCGCGATTGCATCACTTCAATCAAATCCAACACATCTCCCATCTCATTATTTTGCTGTTTGGTAATCAGCGTTGAATAATCATTCCTAACAATTTTTTGTAAAATACTACGAATCCATTCAAGAGGGGTCGCAATCATCATCGTTGTATAAACAAGCAATGAAATAATAAGAAGTATGGCAACACCTGTAATGACCAGCGTACTCCAAAGGGTGCTAGAATCTTCTTCCACCGTAAGCGTTAAATGTTGCACCATGTTTTCTTCTACAACATCAAACATAGTTAATATCGATGCAATCGCTTTAGAGCCTGCATCAAAATAATCATCAGAACTTATTTCAATATGTTTTTTATCTATCAGCTCATTTTTTACTAAATCACTAAACTCTTGCCCATTGCGTTGCACTTCATTTAATATACTCGTAAAGTTTACTTCATATTCATCTTTCATAGTACTTGTTTCAATAGCTTTTTTCACAGTGAGAACGGCTTGCTCCAATAACAAAGCTACAGAACCATTTAATGCAATAAGCTTCTCTTTATCCACATCATTCACTTCACCTTTTGCAGCTAAACCTGTACCAAGCCCACGTAAGCGACCCATATACTCAGTTAATTTCAAGCTTTGCATTGCCAGAAAACGAGCCGACATCGATTCAACAATACTTTCAGCCGATAGAAGCTGAGTGACCACAGAAATATCTGAAGATAAACCTAAGAGCATACTTGCCAACGCATTGTGTTTACTAAAGCTTTCTTTTGCAGACATCTGCTGCCAACGACTTGAAAGGTTAGACCACTCTTTATTTATTTTCTTTATTTTTCCTAACACTGGAAAATCTTGATTGTAACGTTGACCCACTTGCAACAGCAATGCAAAAGCTTTGTTCACATCATCCTGCTTGGCACGCAATCTTGCAAGCAACTTTGTATTACCATGCAAATAGGCATTCGTCATACCACGATGCTGTGGAAGAGCTTCCATCACATTACGAATTGCTACGACATATTCAAGCCCTTTCAAGTGCATTTCATCTTTGGTGATTGTTTTCGACAAATCACCATAAACCATCCATAACAATGCCAATAAAGTTACTGTCGCCAATACAGAAACAGCAATAAGTTGTGTTTTTATTTTAATACGGTTAAACCAAGAAAAATGAAGTGTGGATGCTAATTTTTCTTTGCCTAAGTTTACATTATCATACAAAGTTTCAGCCTGTTTAATTTCTGCATCTGTTGGGCATGTACGCACAGAAATGTACCCAATCGCGTGACCTTGATTATCAAACTCTGGAGCAACACAAGCATGAACCCAGTAAAAACCACCATCAGCTGAACGATTCTTCACATAACCTGTCCAAGGCTTACCTGCTTTTAGGGTTTGCCATAAATCCTCAAAAGCTTCGGGAGGCATATCAGGATGACGCACGACATTATGAGGCTGACCGATTAAAGCTTCCTCAGTCATGCCTGCTATTTCACAAAAATCTTCATTAGCATAAGTTATTTTACCTTTTAAATCCGTTTTAGAGACTAGAACATCACTCGATTTCATCCGATGTTCGGTTGTGTTCACAGGTTGATTATTTCTCATAGACTTAAGCTCCACATTTGACCTTGTTATGAAGCGTAAGCAATAAGCATACCAATTAAAAAACACGCAAAAAACTTATGGGTTACGTCATCTCATTTTTTTATGTTATGCTTGCCCTTATACATATAAAACATATTCGTAATGTATTGTGTTTTGATTTAAGGAGTTATTATGAGCGTATTAGTTGGAAAAGATGCACCACAATTTACTGCAGTTGCAGTGATGGCAGATGGCAGCATCAACGAAGAGTTTTCATTATCAGATTATGCAGGAAAAGAAGTTGTATTATTCTTCTACCCATTGGATTTCACATTTGTTTGCCCAAGTGAATTGATTGCTTTTGACCATCGCATCAAAGAATTTGAAGAGCGTGGCGTGCAAGTGATTGGTTGTTCTGTTGATTCTCAATTCTCACACGTTGCATGGCGCAACACTGCAATCAACGATGGTGGTATTGGCCCGGTTGCATACCCATTGGTTGCAGACTTGAGCAAGTCTATCGCAGCTGATTATGATGTGTTGATGGGCAATGAAACGGTTGAAGATGATGAAGGCAACCAATACCACTTATTGGGTGGCGATGTTGCGCTTCGCGGCTCTTTCTTAATCGACAAAGCGGGTAAAGTTCGTCATCAAGTGATTAACGATCTTCCACTAGGTCGTAACGTTGATGAAATGCTACGCATGATTGATACCCTTCAATTCACAGAAGAGCATGGCGAAGTTTGCCCTGCGGGTTGGCAAAAAGGCGACAAAGCTATGAAGCCTGATGCTGATGGTGTTGCATCATACTTGGCTGAAGAAGCAGATAAGCTTTAATTCAAAGCCATCTTCTCAATATTCAAGCGACCTCAGCAATGGGGTCGCTTTTTTTGTTCATGCATAAAGCTTTGTCATCATTGACCCAAGCCATGTAAGCAGTTTGACAGCGGCAAGCTTCTATCCCATCATCAGCCTATGATACATAGACGGACAGCTTCTATCCTCTTTTTTGCCTTTCATACGCAATAAAGTGAATCATTGTTCCACCTATGTATTATAAATATGAGGACTATTATTCCTGCGAATGGGATTGTTAGGCATGGAGGAAAAATGTCTCTTGGCGCAATTAATCACCTAGGACTGACTGTTACAAACTTGCAAAAATCAAAAGAATTTTATGCACCTATTTTTCAATTCCTTGGGTACCAAAATACAGGTGACCTTCCGAGTGTATCGCTCTG
>JALUNK010000079.1 GCA_027055255.1 Ghiorsea sp. | reverse complement strand
CGATTCTAGCTGTTGAACCTGCAATGAAGTATTTTATCAGTTCTAACTGCTTATTTCTGCTTAGTTTACAATGCTTTATGTACATCTGATCACCTTAACTTTTTAAAAGTCAGGTGTCAGCCCCTAAGTTTATTGTTTAAGCTTTATCATATTTTATGAGGGAAAAATGGCTGCTGATGAGGCGGTCGTTTTTTATTTGGGTTTACGTAGTAGAATATTGCAGGCACCACCTTTGCTCTGTAGAGCAGGGGTGGCGACCAAGATATAATGGGCGTATGCGCTATGCTCTAGCCATTGGTAAGTTAGGTCTTTGAGCACGGATTTACCTTGCGAGTGGTTACCTTTACCGTGGACGATACACAGATGACGAATATGTTGAGATAAGCTTTGATTGAAGAAATTGTGTAACACGTTTTCAGCTTGGGCTTGTGTGTAACCATGCAAATCAAGCTCATGTTTGATGTTCATATTGGCTAGATTTTTGATGTCTTTACTGGAGACACCATCAGCGCGAAGTAGCCATGGTTCTGTTTTTTGTATAGTCAAATTCTTGTGTTTTGCCACTTGTGGATGAGCAAGCTCTTTATCTTCTAAGCTGCGTAAAATTTCATGTTTATGTTTAACTTTTTTAGGTTGCACACGGTTTTCACTCTTATTTAATGGCTGAACTTGCTCCATAAGTTCCGTAAACAAATCCTCATCACTCATCGCGTTGGGGGCGTTCCATTAAGGCTTTGAGTGCATGTTTGGGTGTGGTATCACCTTGCAATACGGCATATACCATATATGTAATGGGCATTTCCACTTGGTATGTTTTGGCAAGTTTTATAGCTGCAGTGGCTGTCTTTTCACCTTCCACAACTTGGCCAACATATTCGCGGGCTTTTTCAACGCTTAAACCTGATGCTAATGCAGTGCCCATTTTTCGGTTGCGCGATAAACTTCCCGTACAGGTAAGCAATAAGTCGCCAAGCCCAGATAGACCTGCCATGGTTTCAGGTTGTCCACCACATGCTACGGTTAGGCGTGAAATCTCTGCAATGCCGCGTGTGACCAAGGCTGCTAAAGCATTATGACCCAAATGCATGCCTTCAGCCATACCAGCGGCAATGGCAATGACATTTTTTAATGCTCCACCCAAGGCTACACCGACTAAATCGGTACTGGTGTAGACTCTAAAGTTACCGTCATCAAACAGCGTGGAAACTTCGCGGGCTAATTCAAGCGTACCTGCTGCTAAAGTAATGGCGGTGGGTTTTCCCGTTGCCACTTCGGCGGCAAAGGATGGTCCTGATAAAAGTAGGGTGCGAGATTTCCCAACGAAACGAATGAGCAGTTCATCCACGCGTTCCAATGTTTCAGGGTTAATACCTTTATTAGCTGCAATAACAGGGTGTTTGAAATCACGGAGACGAATCAATGCAGTTTCCGCAGCCGCACATGGTAATGCTAATACTGTGGCAAAAGATTGGTCTAAAATATTAGGTAAATCAGGATGTTCCTGCCCTATGGCTTTAAGGGAATTGGGGAAAGTCATACCTTGCAAATAACGCGAGTTTTCATGCGCTGCATTAAGTTTGTCAGCAGTACCTTGGTTACGCGCAATAAGGCTGACGGGGCGACCATGTTTGGCAAGCACCATAGCTAAAGCTGTGCCCCATGAACCTGCACCCCAAACTGTGACTTGCTGCTGATTCATATAAACCTCTCTCTGCGATAGGATTGAAACCCTGCCATAGCAAGGATGAAAAAGATAAGGCTAAGGATAGGTGTATCTCCCCACTTTTGGTAGAGGGTTTGCTTAAACAATGCTTGATACTTTCCTTTGACCACGCCTTCTTGCCACCAAGGCATGGTGGCAGTGATGGTACCATCGGGCGCAATAATTGCGGATATACCTGAGTTGGCTGCACGCAACACATATCGCCCATTTTCTATAGCGCGAACTTGGGAAGCTTGGAAATGTTGCCATGCCGCAGGGCTTCTTCCATACCAAGTATCATTGGTAACAACAATAAGTACATTTGCACCATTGCGTACACGGTTAAAGGACTCTTCAGGAAACATGGATTCGTAACAAATGATTGAGCCAAGCTTTTGCTCTTTTCCATTTACATCATGCATGGTGAGTACGCCATCATCTGTAGCAGGGTGAAAGTCAGCCAATCCGGGCACAATCTTACCTAAGAAGGGTAACCAAGATGGCACATATTCACCGAAAGGAACAAGATGATGTTTACCAACAAACTGTCTTTTCTCCTCACCTTTTTGCGCAAGAAATAAACCGCTTTGAGCTTTGTTGCCTACTGCAAGATTTAAGCTGCCGAAAGCCAAAGCACCATGCCATTGGTTGACTTGCTCTTGAAGCCAAGCATCCCAGTTGGGGTTGCGCAATAAATACATGGGGACTGCCGCTTCAGACCAAATGATTAAATCAGCATCTTTACCCTGCTCAGATAACAGCACCAATTTAAACATAATATCTTGAATAAACTTGGCATCCCATTTGTGGTCTTGAGGTGTGACAGGTTGTATCAAAGCAACAGAATGGCTAGGTGATGTAGGCACTTCAATGGGTGGTGCTATGAAGATAAGCGCACCTGATGCTGCTAGGGTGAGCAGTGCATGTTTGCGGGTTTGGTGTTGTAACATCAGCACCAAGGCGGCAACAATAAGTAGAATAAAAAAGGTTATGCCATAGCTACCCACTACACTAAGCCATGATGATGCAGGGGTGTCGACACTGATGTTGGCAATGGCTGTCCACGGTAGCCCAGTGAAGACAAAACTTCTTAGCCATTCTTCCAGTGTACCTAAAGCAGGAAACAGCCATAAGATATCAAGTTTGTTTTGGTGTAATTTAGAAAATGACCATGCCCAGAACAAGATGAACAGAGTAAACATAAATGCTAAAATACCGACCACGGCAAGTCCTGCGATATAGGGCAAATGTCCATAAATTTGAATGGTGTCGGCAAGCCACCAGCCACCAAAGCCGAACCAGCCAAAACCAAATGCACCAGCAAGTTTGAGCGGGTGTTTGGGGTATTGTATTAATAAATGTAACCAGCCGGCAAAGGCTAGTATAATCAGCCACCAATAATGAAAAGGTGAGAATGCATAAGGCATAGCTGACCCCAAGAGCAGGGCTAAAAAAGTGGCAAATCGAACGTTCATGGGCGTAACGTAACATCAAAACTATGGTATTTCATGGATTGGGTTATCCTTCACCCATAATGATAGATATAATGTGGATATTTCCCTATCTTGGTTTAGGGCTGGTTGTCGGCTTTTTTGCAGGGCTTTTGGGTATTGGTGGTGGTGGTATTATGGTGCCGCTTCTGACCATGATATTTATGGCGAAAGGCTTTGGCCAAGCCCATCTTGTGCACATGGCATTGGGCACATCGATGGCGGCGATTGTAACCACATCCATGGCAAGCGCATACAGCCATCACCAGCACGGTGCGGTGCGTTGGGATGTGTGGAAGCAGATGGCGGTAGGTTTGCTGCTTGGTACGTTCACCTTATCCTTTTTTACGGCGTATTTACCGCGTACATTTCTCGCTGCTTTTTTCAGTATATTTATGACGTATGTTGCTATCCAAATGTGGATAAATATTAAACCCAAACCGAGCAGAACATTACCCAGTAAAGCAGGGCTTGCAGGGGTAGGTTTTGGTATTGGTGCGATTTCGGCATTGGTGGCGATTGGCGGGGGTACGATGAGTGTACCTTTTCTGACATGGTGCAATGTGAAGGTACAACATGCGATTGCTACATCAGCAGCCCTTGGCGTACCCATTGCTGTGGCAGGGGCTCTAGGTTATGCCATGAGCGGCTGGAGCGAGCCTCATTTGCCTGCATATTCAGTGGGTTATGTGTATCTGCCTGCGGTGCTGCTTATTTCCGTGGTGAGTGTGTTCACAGCGCCTATTGGCGCAAAGCTTGCGCATACCTTGCCCGTTCAGCTTTTGAAGAAAATCTTTGCTGTGATTCTATTGTTGCTTGCCATAAAAATGCTTCAAATGGTGTTTATTGTTTAAATAGGTTGTGCTTTATATAAGAAGCCGCATGATGCACGCATCCTTGAGGTCGTATCACTACACCTTATCTTGCCAAGTCATCACTGAAACTTGGCTTCTATTGGAAAATAATCGGAATATATTGCAGCCGCTGGTCAGTGACTAGAAGCGTGTTTGCAACCCAAACATAACATGACATTTCAAGAACTTGGGCTCTCTAAAGAGCTTCTTCAAGCGGTATCTAATTCAGGATACACCACACCAACACCAGTACAGGCAGATGCTATTCCTGCGATTCTGAATGGTGATGATGTGCTAGCTGGTGCACAGACGGGCACGGGCAAAACTGCAGGTTTCACCCTGCCTATGCTGCACTTATTGCAACAATCACGTCCGCAAGGGCATCAAAAACATCATATTCGCGCCTTGGTGCTCACACCAACACGTGAGTTGGCAGCACAAATTGGAGAAAGTGTAGAAACCTACGGTAAACATTTGCCAATTCGTTCTACAGTGGTGTTTGGTGGTGTGGGTATCAATCCACAAATTGCTAAATTAAAACGTGGCGTAGATATTTTGGTAGCAACACCAGGTCGACTATTGGACTTGATTGGACAAGGTAAAGTTGATTTATCGCGTATTGAGTTTTTCGTTTTGGATGAAGCTGACCGCATGCTGGATATGGGTTTTATTCATGATATTCGTAAAGTATTGAAGTTATTGCCTAAAAACCGCCAAAACTTATTGTTTTCAGCTACATTTTCAAATGAAATCAAGAAATTGGCAAGTGGTTTTTTGCATAACCCAACGTTTGTTGAAGTAGCACGCAATGAAACTTCGCACCAAGTCACGCAAGTGGTTCATCCCGTTAATAAATCGCAGAAACGTGCTTTATTGTCTAAGTTGATTTCAGAAGGAAATTGGCAGCAGGTGTTGGTGTTTACCAAAACAAAACATGGTGCGAATCGTCTCACCAAACAACTAGAAACAGATGGTATTGGTGCATCGGCGATTCACGGCAATAAAAGCCAAACTGCGCGTACCAAAGCTTTGGCAGGTTTTAAGGATGGTTCTATTCGTGTATTGGTGGCGACAGATATTGCAGCACGTGGTTTGGACATTGACCAGTTGCCCCATGTTGTAAACTATGAGCTGCCACACGTTGCCGAAGATTATGTGCATCGCATCGGACGTACAGGCAGGGCTGGCAATAAAGGTGAAGCTATGTCGTTGGTCAGTGTGGATGAAGACAAACTTTTACGTGGCATTGAACGATTGATTAAAAAAGACATTCCAAAAGTGACAGTTGAAGGTTTTGAAGCGACTGAAAAATTATCTGATTTACCGAAAGAAAAACCACAAGGTGGCAGACGAAATGGCGGGCAAAACCGCAGGCCTCAAAATAGTAACCGTAGATCTCAAGGTCAACGTAATCGGAAGTGAACGGGTAGACGGAGGATTACAGGTACGGGTTTACCGTTGGTATTCGCAGGGATAAACGTGCTACCCTCAATCGCGGTAATTGCAGCTTGGTCGAACAAGTCTCCTGCAGATTGAATAATATCCACTTTGCGAACTTTGCCTCTGGCATCAACAAGTGCTTCTAATAATACCATGCCTTCTTTGCCTTGTTGCTTCATAGAAGGTGGATAAACAGGTGAGGAGCGGTGTACAAAGCGCGGTAGGCTAGAGACTTGAAAGATGGGTACGGGAGTGGGTAATACTTCTTCCACAATCTCTTCAACCACTTCCTCAGGAACATCCTCTACGATATCTTTAGGCGTTTCTATGGGTTCTTTAAGTGTGAGCACTGGTTTCTTAACGATTTTCTTTTTGATTTTCGGTTTTGCTTTCTTCTTCGGTTTGGGTTTGACCTTTTTTTGAGGTTGGGGTGGGACTTCTTTGATTTCTTTGGGCTCTTTCCATGCCATAAAATCCACAGTGAGAATTTTAGTAGCCTGTACCACATCTTTTCGACTCAGAGTGGTGAGCGAAAGAAACATGGCTGTGTTGATTAACAAGCCAAGTCCAATGGCTTGTAGCCAAACTTTGGGAAAGTTCATCTTATTTTACAGGCTCAGAAGCAATGCCTACACGTTTTGCACCTGCAGATTTACAAGCATCCATCAATGAAATAAGGCTTTGTGTGGTGGCATCTTTATCCACTTTAAGCATCACTGCCGTATCTGCTGCGACAGCAAGTTGCTCTTTGACCAGCCGTGTGACATCGGTGAGCTCAATGTTTTTATTTTTATACATGACAGAACCATCTTTAAAAAGCTCAAATAAAACACGTTTCATCTGCAAAGCCTCAGAAAATTCAGACTCAGGCTTTTCAATTTCCATGCCGCGATTGTCGGGGAATACGGTGGTCACCATAAAGAAAATAAGTAACAGGAAGACCACATCAATGAGTGGTGCCATGGTGATTTCTGGGTTGCCGCAGTCCAGTTTAGGCGTTTGAAGTTGTTTTTGTCCAATCATGTTACTGGTTACCTGCGCGGTTAATCACAACCAATAAACTTTGTTCTGTGGTGGTGAGTAACACTTGTAAGCGCTGAACAAGCAAGTGATGAAAGAAAATCACTGGAATGGCAATTACAAGGCCACTTGCGGTAGTGAGTAGTGCTTGGGAGATACCATGCGCCATTTCTTGAGGGTCGCCAGTGCCATGAAGGGCAATCACTTCAAACACATTAATCATACCTGTCACCGTACCCAATAAACCAAGCATAGGGAGCAGGGTGCCAATCACGGCAATGGTAGGCAGTAGGCCGTTAAGCTTTGGCATAAGCTCGGAAAGCAGGGTATTGATCTGTTTGGTCAAAGCATCTTCGTTTTTAACTTCTTTCCACCGCAGTTGGTGCAGAATGTTGCGGACAGGACTTTCACTTCTCAGGTTAATACCATTTTCCAAGGCTTTAATTTCAGAAATATTAGCGCTATGGACAAACTGCTGGTCAGCACTAGCAAGTTTAAGCCATTTTTGAATTTGTAAGGCGCGTTCAATGAGCATGATGATGGCAATGCCAGCAGCAAAGAAAATCACCCACATTACAGGGCCACCCCGCGCCATCAAGCCATTAAAGTCTGCTAAAATATCCATGTTAAACTCCTGTTTCTGATACTTAAAATTCTGCTTCTATACCAAAATAGGGTAAGAAAATATCGTTGGAAACTACGGTTGGGTTATTGTAGTTGGAAAAATCATCTTCATAATCATAACTTGATACATTCTGGCGGAAAGTGACATTTTGAATATCAAAAACGTATTTCATTTTCCAAGTATCATACAACACTTCCTTACTCATACGCACATCCAGCTTGGCATAAAAGGGTAGGCGGGAACTATTATATTCTTCATAAATAGGAAGCCAACGTCCTGTACCAGCTTCTTGAACACGGCCAATCACTTTGGTGTAAGGTAAGCCCGAATGCGCCTGAAACTTAAAGCCCCAATCCCAATCCGACCATGAACCCGTGAAGGGCTGACCCCAAACGGCAGTAAAAGTATGCGGTTGATCGCCTGCAAAACGTGCGGTTTTACCCGTTAAAAGATTGGTACGCTTAGATTTCATCCAAGAATAACTCAACCAACCAAGTTGGCGGCCTTCAGCTTTGCGTTTGACAAATAAATCAAATCCGTAGGAAACACCCTTGCCTTTATTGGCATAATTGTTGGGAGAGGTAAGCACACCTGTGTCGACCACCAAATCACGCATAGGTTTGTGATAAATTTCAGCTTTTACACTCCATGTATTGTTGATTTTTTGTTCCACACCAAGAATACGATGTTCGGCACGGATATAGTTGATTTGTGGATTGCCAAAGCCATCTAGGATTTGATACCCCTGTGGAAGTTGAAAATAATCCCCCCAGCTTAGTAGCCATAAGCGGTCTTCATTTTCTTGAAATTCGACAGACATTCGAGGCGATGCTCCTCTAAGGTCTGATGTGGCTTTTCCTACCCCATGGTCAAGGTTGATATAAGTGTAGCGCAAACCCACAGATGTTTTCCACTTATCACCCCATTGTTTTGTATGTTTGATATAGGGTGTATACACGGAAGCAGTGAGTATACTTTTGATTTTTTGTTTGGGTTGGCTAGTGAACCCACCTGGCGTGGGTGAAGGGTCGGAAGATGGAACTGCAATATACAGTTCTACAGGTGTTTTCACATTCCAATATTCTCCACCCAGCGTGACTGCGGTATCATCTTTTTTCCAAGTCACAGAAGGTAAGAAAAAAGAATTTGAGTTGGTAATATCCGTAAAGAAAGGATTGCCATATGGGTCAGCCCCAATTTGAAAATAGGATGAGGTTTTTAAGAAACCTGTTCTAATATGATGGCTTATATTTTCATTCCACTGCTCTTTCCAATTGATGCCGAATGTTTCCGATTGAAGATCAAACTTTAAATCACCTGCAAGCTCAGGGTCGGTAACTTTGGCATCATTAAGGGTAAAAGCTAACTGGTCTCTGGCTTTGAAATATTCCACATCAATGCTGCCATTATTGGTTTCATGACGATATAGAGCTTGCATATCATAAAACTTAGGCACTTGAAGCACTGTATCTTTAGTGTCGCCTGCAACCAATTTGGTTAAAGCTTCAGGGGAATAAAGTAGGTCAAGGTAACTCCGCCTTGCTGCAATGTAAAAGCTATCATTTTCAGTGATAGGGCCTTCTACAAGGAATGATGATTCATAAGTGCCTAGGCGAATATTGCTGTGAATACGGTCTGTTTTGGGTGTGCGAAGTTTTACATCAATGACACCACCAAGCTTGTCACCATACTCAATAGGAAAACCACCTAAGAACACATTAAAATCACTAACCAATGCAGGGTTAATCACCGATTGCGTACCACCCCAGTGGAAAAGGTAACCCAAAGGTAAATCATCAACCCAAAATTCATTGTCTTGAGTGTCGCTACCACGCATATAGGCCTGACCTTCATTGCTTGAGCCAGCAGCAACAACCCCAGGTAGCGATTGCAGCACTTTAATTGGGTCACCTTGGCTACCTGCGGCATTTCTTAATTCATTGGCAGAAAGCACAATTTTAGAAGCCTTTTCTTGAACACGTTCTTCAACCACTTCTAACCCTTCAAGCTCTGCGAGGTTTGGTCTTAAATATAGGGTGAGTGTGGTGGGGTTTCCAGTAATGCTTTGTTCTAAGGTTTGATAGCCTTGGTTAAGAATTTTAAGCTCATCGAGCACTGCTTTACTGCTTGGGGTAACAGCATCAAACAGAGCGATGCCTTGATTGTCGGTGGTGGTGTAGCCATTGTTTTTTAGAACAACGGTTGCTCCTTCCACAGGGTCACCAGAGCCTTTTTGCAATACTGTGATTTGAAGCTCTGTAGCCAAACTTGGCGAGGCAAATAGCAACAAGCTTAATGCAGCCATGCTTATCTGTTTCATGTGTACCCCTTACTTGCCTTAGATATGAAAACTTTAATCATATGGGTATGTTAGCGTGAAAATCATAAAAGAAAATCTGATGTGACGAATGGTATTATAATTAGATGAATGGTCATGGCAGCTTGTTGAATCGTTTGGTTGTTGGATAAGCGGGCTCACATTTGTTTGAAAAGATGTTTGTTGGCGCGACTCACGTTTAATTCATCGGCAATATGTTTTAGTTTCAATTGCAAACCACCATCCGATTCTTCAGCGCTTTGAATCCAGTTGACGTTGACAATGGTATTGCGGTGAATACGCCAAAATTGCTCAGGGTTTAAAGAAGCTTCTAATTCTTTGAGTGATGTGCGAATAAGGTGGGTTTTGTTTTTATCGCGTACGCTGGTGTATTTATCTTCAAACTTAAAGTAAGCCACGTCATCCACATGAATAAGCTGCACAGCATCATGTTCCATGACCCGCAACCATTGCATGTAAGCTTTAGGTTTGCTGGTTTGCTGCTCCAACTGTTGAAAAAGTTTTTCTAAAACATCGGTATTTGTTTGTGGCGTTGTGACTTTTTCTTTGAGGCGCACAATGGTTTCAGCTAGGCGAGTTTCGCTTACAGGTTTGAGTAAATAATCAATGGCATGTTGGCTAAAGGCATCCACAGCATATTGGTCATAAGCTGTGACAAAAACAACATGGGTTGTTCCTGCAATATGTTTGGCGACATCCATGCCTGAGATGCCCGGCATACGAATATCCAAGAAGGCAATATCAGGTTGATATTGCGCAATGTTATCCAAGGCTTGTTGCCCATTTTCAGCCAAGGCACAGATTTTAAGCTCTGGCCAAAGCTTGCGTAGTAAGCGTTGTAAATGCTCGCTTAAAGCGGCTTCATCATCCGCAATCAGAGCTTGAATAACCTTGCTCATAATCGCTCCACAGGGATTTTGATGCTAGAAATAACACCCCTATGTCCTAAGGCTGAAATTTGAAATTCTGCTTGTTCACCATATAAGTTTTGCAAGCGTTCACGAACATTGGATAACCCCACACCTTCACCTTTGAAGTTGGCAAAACCTACGCCGCTATCGATGACATCAAGGCAGAGTTTGTTGTCTTTAATCATACCCGATATTTGTAAGGTTCCACCGCCAACCTTGGGCTCTAAACCATGTTTGATGGCATTTTCGACCAAGGGTTGCAGCAGCATGGGAGCAAAGGGAAGCTTAGACACGCCTTTATCGACGAGAATGTCAAAGTGTAAACGGTTGCCCATACGCATTTTCATAATATCAAGGTATGCACGTAAAATGTCAATTTCATGCGATAACAAACATGTTTGGCTGCGGCTATGGTCTAAGGCGGCTCTAAGATAATCATTCACGCGCTCCAGCATGGATGATGCTTGGTTAGCATTTTCACCAATCAGGCTATGTACGGTGGCTAATGTGTTAAATAAGAAGTGCGGCTCAATTTGAGCTTGGAGTAAACTGAGTTGGGCTTGGCTTAATTGTTTTTCACTCATTTGCTTGCTTAATT
>JALUNK010000078.1 GCA_027055255.1 Ghiorsea sp. | reverse complement strand
TTTTTTCATGATTGTTGCAATCTTTGTAACATACCATGTTTTGCAACCCATGGGCGATGGTTTTTTCGGGTTACAACAAAGTAATTATACACTAAAGATTCATGGCGTAGGTGACGATAACAAACATGCCGAATTTAAGGATAAGGGCAAAGGTAAGTTTGCTATTCGAGCAGGTGTTGAAAGTGATGT
This sequence comes from Ghiorsea sp., assembly GCA_027055255.1. GTDB lineage: Bacteria > Pseudomonadota > Zetaproteobacteria > Mariprofundales > Mariprofundaceae > Ghiorsea. The sequence goes on along the minus strand of JALUNK010000078.1, from coordinate 2,742 downwards.
TCGGGGTGATATAAACTTAAGAGAAAGTGGCAAGCTTATGCTGCATTTTCAAGTGAAAGGTGATAAAGAAGCGACCCTTGTTATTAAACATAATGATAAGGTTTTACCAAATGTTCATATCAGCAAAGCGTCGCCTAAAACTTTGACCTTACAGGTTCACAGTGATGATGATGTTGAGCTGATTGCTGAAAGTGATGATTTGGCAAAACAAGGGAAAATTAAAGCGAAGTTATCCTTACAAAGTGATTGGTTTGATGTTCAAAATCAATTGATTCCATTTTTATGGGCCATCCTATTTGTTTTCTTGTGGGGTAAGAAGCATACATTTATTGCAGCAAACACCTATTTTATTTTTTGGCTCATGTTGGGTGCTCAGAAAATGAACTTTGGTGCATTGTTTTTTCAAGAAGTGTTGGTTTATATGCTTTTCTTTTTTGCTCTTGGTTTTGCGTCTGTATTGATTCATCAAGAACTAAGCTGGTTTCGAAGATTTAAAGTTGCAGCAATCATCAATACTTTACTGGCTGTCACGATTTATATTATTCCGATTAGTTTTGTGATTTATGTATGGAATTTTGGTGCAAAAGTAAGTCGGGATGATTTGTATGCTGTGTTTCAAACCAATGGCACAGAGTCGTTAGAGTATCTCACTGATTTTGTTGGGTTTCAATACATAGCATTGTTTATTCTTCTCGCTGCATTGATTGGGTTTGTGCTGCACCAACAAGAAAAAAAGGAAACAGTGAAGGTCGAAAAATCATTACTGATATTGATGATATTAACATTTACTAGTGTTTCCTTGGTACAGTTGCCAAGCCTAACGTTACCTAAATTTATTGCGGATAGTTTTGAAGTTTACAATCACGAATTAAAGCTATTTCGACATGTACAAAATAAAAGGAAAACGGGCGAAATTTCATTTTCAGCATCTAAAGTCGGGCAGGGTGAAACATATATCATTGTTATTGGTGAATCACTCAACAAGAAAAATATGGGGCTGTATGATTATATTCGCCCAACCACACCCAAATTAACCGCAAGACAGCAAGCCGATGACATTATCGCGTTTCAACAGGTGTATGCCAATTATTCATACACCATTAAAGCTTTGCAGTTGGCACTCACTGAAGCGAATCAATATAATGGTAAGGATTATTATGATTCGTTGTCGATTGTTGATGTGTTGAAACAAGCAAATGTTGAAACGCATTGGCTGACCAACCAGGTGATTTATGGTGGCTGGGATAATATGATTTCAGTGATTGCCAATGAGGCGGATCATCTGGTGGCATTGAATCATACCATAGGAAAACATACCAAAACCCAACAGTTTGATGGTGCGTTGATTGATGAAGTAAAACATGTATTGGCAGAAAAATCAGAGAAAAACAGGGTTATTTTTGTACATTTAATGGGTAACCATGGAACATATTCATCGCGATACCCTGAAGCGTATCATGTCTTTGATGGTGACTTACCACGAGATGTATTTGGTGATTTGGCAAGTAGAAGCCGTTCTAAGCAAGAGAAAATCAACCATTACGATAATAGCATTGTATATAATGATTATGTTGTAGATAGTATCATCACAAGCTTAGCCAAAGAAAATGGGGTGACAGGGCTATTGTATATGCCAGACCATGCCGATGATGCTTTGGCAGGGAAAGGACATAGCTCGAGTAAATTTAACTTTCATATGTTGCAGATACCTTTGGTGGCGTGGTTAAGCGATGGGTACAAAAGTAAATATCAAAACACGGTTACAGCATTACAATATCATCGTCATGCATTGTTCACCAATGATATGTTTTATGACACCATGCTTGGTTTCATGCATGTGAAGACGGATAGGTATCAAGCACAATATGATTTCACATCATCTGATTATGTTTTGAATGCTCAAGATGCTTTGGTTCTGCATGGTAAGAAACATGTGGTGGATAACAAGAATATGATGTGGTGGCAACAAGAAAATGCCAAATATTTGAAACAGCAAGGGCTACTCTCACGTATTATACCTCATAAAATTAATAGTATTGGCAAGCTCAAAGATATTTGGCGCGATGGTTATAGAGCTTGGGAAATGGATGTGGTGTTTGATGCTGAGCAGCATGACTTTTTTGTCGGTTCAACTGAGGATAAAAGAGGAGGTCGGCTTGAGACTTTCTTGCAGCAAGTACCCAATGAGCAAGTGCAAAAGGTTTGGATAGAGTTTAATAATTTTGCTAAGGCTAATGTGCTTGAGGCTACCCAAAGGCTGGATGCGCTGGATAAACAATACCAATTGAAGCAACGCTTGGTGATTGAATCGGACTCTGAATCGATTGCATTTAAAACCCTAGCTGAGCATGGTTGGCATACCATTCACTATCTGCCAACCAAGAAAATTAAACGATTTATGCAAGATGGTGACATTCAAACGTTACGAAACATGGCCAAGAAATTGGGAAAACAATTGCACCAACAAAAGGTTTCAGGTATATCATTTGATGCCAAGCTTTACCCTTTTGTAAAACAATATCTGGAGTCAAATCTTGCTATAGGTTTGGGTTATTATGCATGGTATGGGCCAGCACTTAAAGCGGATGATTTTCAAAATGAACTGATGAAGAATGCACTTTATCAAGATGCGCGGGTGAAGGTTCTTCTGAGTAAATATGCCTCCCAGTATTAATTAGAACAACGATGTTGGGCTAAGCACAATACCATCTTCATCGGCATACACATAATGCTCTGGATGGA
>JALUNK010000077.1 GCA_027055255.1 Ghiorsea sp. | reverse complement strand
AAAGAAAACAAATCACCATCGCGTAAAGTTGGCGAATTGGATAATCGTGGTAGTCACTTTTATTTGACCATGTATTGGGCGCAAGCTTTGGCTGCACAAGATGCCGATGCCGCTTTGAAAGCTAAGTTTGCACCATTGGCGCAAGCTTTGACTGAACAAGAGCAAACTATCGTGCAAAAACTAAACGCTGCGCAAGGCAGCCCTGTGGATATGGGCGGCTATTATCAGCCTGATACAGCCAAATTGGATGCAGCGATGCGTCCAAGTGCTATCTTTAATAAGGCTTTAGCTGCGTTGTAATTAGTCTTGTCCAAAGGTGGTTGAGGCCTATGTCATGTCGAGCCTGTCGAGACATCTTGAGATTTTCCCACTTCCTCTAGGGGATACTCTCTTACTTCGCTCTCATAACGATTGAATCATCGCCACTCCCGCGAAGGCGGGAGTCTATGCAATGCGGATGGATGCCCACCTGCGTGGGCATGACGTTCGTTTCTTAAGTCTTAGTTGTTTCGTTGCGAGCATCAATTTTCGCTTGGATAAACTCGCCATGATACACGCCAATCAACCCTGCAACACGGCGGATAAGCTGCTCTTCATAAGGATCAATATGCCCATCAGCCATTGCAACTTGCCAAAGCTCTTTGAGTATATCAATACGTTCTTCAGTGCTAAACTGTTGATTAATTAATGAGGTAAACTGGTGCAAATCGGTTGACTTAGATTGCGCTTCACTGGCTTCAGTAATCAATGTTTCCACAGCTTCATGTGATAAACTAAAGCGTTTTTCAATGGCATCAAAAATAACTTTGCGCTCAGCACTATCGAGTTTGCCGTCAATACGCATAATTTCTATCATCATGGCTGTTACAGCCAATGAAATATCATGTTCTTTGCTTTCTGGCTTCTTTTCTTCTGTAAATAATGCTTTTAGTTTGCTAAACATATTGAATATCCTTTATATTTTTTGCCAAGTTTACCGATAAACCGTTTGATGTGTACCAATATTGATGGGAATGATTTGTTTATCTTCAATCAAAAATTCAATGGTGATACGATAGCTTAAATTGATAGATATGGAATAAACGCCCTCTAAACGACCACTTAGCTTATGCAATCGAAGTAATGGGTGATAGGGGTTAAGCTCTAATATTTGTAGTGTTTTAAGGTATTGTTGTTTGAGTTCAGGATGTTTCTTGGCAAACTTTTTGGCGTGTTTGAGGTAGGTTTCTGTAAAGATGAGCTGGTAGCTCATTGCTTAAATACACGCTGCACATGCGCTTCAGCACTTTCTTGGGTGGCTTTGAGATTCGCCACATCCTGCTTGCACTCAAGAAATGCCGCTTCAAGCTCCATTTCACGCAAATAGTGGTATTGCTCAAGCTTTAACACCACATATTTCTCTTTTCCACGCACCGTAATTATAAGCTCTGGTTGCTCACTTAACCCTTCTTCCAAAGATGTGATACCACGTGTTTTTAATTCATTGGCTGTAACAGTATTCATCATAGACCTCTTTACAACATGGTAAATAGTACGATTAACAACACGCTTTAGTCAATAGATAGGTTATTTTTTGTGTTTATATGGCTATTTATTGTTTGGAGAAAGAGCCCTTTATTTTACGGTTTATTATGTGTTTTTTATGAGTTGTAAAGCCTCTTCTATAGCTCTTTTATATGTTCTATGCATATGTTTCTCTTCAATTAAAGAAACAATATTGTGTTCTTTCAGATTTTTAAAAACATCATTATTTGTTCCAGATGTTAAAATAATAACGCCATTATTTTTTAATAAATCAATGACTTCCCGAAAATTATGTAGGGCTGTATTATCCATAAAACTTACATGTCGCATTCTAATAATTAAAATTTTTGCAGAATTTCCATATTTTTGAAGTTCTTGAGCATATTGTTTTGCTGAAGCAAAAAATAGAGGACCTCCTATTTCATATACAGATATACCTTCAGGAAGGTTATCATAATTTTCAATGTCATTAGCATCATCATTTTTAACGAATTGATAATGCTGTATATCTGCCATTCTTTTCATGAGTAGTAATGCTGATAACATAACGCCAGCCTCAATAGCAACGGTTAAATCTACCAAAACAGTTAAAATAAATGTTATAAGTAAAATAATATAATCGTAAGGTGAACCTTTGAGTATAGAAACGAAGTGTTTATATTCACTCATATTAAAGGCAACTACAATTAATATACCAGAAAGTACCGCCATTGGTATGTGTTTTGCGTAATCTATAAAAAACAACATTATAAGTAATAATACAAAAGAGTGTACTATCCCCGCGATGGGTGTTCGCCCACCATTATTGATGTTTGCAGCAGTTCTTGCGATGGCTCCAGTTGCTGGAATACCGCCAAAGAAGGGTGTTATTATATTTGCAATACCTTGTGCAATTAACTCTGTATTTGAACGATGAGAACCACCAATCATCCCATCAGCAACCACGGCTGAAAGTAAAGATTCAACCCCTCCTAAGAGTGCTATTGTTATCGCCGTAGTGAGATAAATATTTATATCATCAAAATTAAATACAGGTATAATAAAATGTATATCATTGTTAATCGTACCAAAAAAGGTTTCAATAGTTGTCACTTGAATATCAAATACTTGCACAGTTATAGTTAGTAAAATAATAGCGATAAAGGAACCTGGAATTTTTGTTGTAATCTTTTTAGAGTAGAGTGAGATTAATATAGTGATAATGGTTAAGCCTAAAGCATAATAATTAAGCGTGTTCAAAGAATTAAAATAGAGCATCCATTTTTCAAAAAAACCTGATGGTAATTTTTCTATATTTAACCCTAAAGCATCTTTGACTTGTGTGGAAAAAATGACAACTGCTATCCCACTTGTAAACCCAACGATTAATGGGTTTGGAAAATATTTTAGTAAATTACCAAACTTAAATATGCCAAATATGATAAGGATAATTC
>JALUNK010000076.1 GCA_027055255.1 Ghiorsea sp. | reverse complement strand
GCTGAACATCCTGATAATATGGCAGCCATCAACAATTTAGGTAACATCTATTACCTACAACAAAAATACACAGACGCGCTTGCCATGTATGAAAAAGCATTGGCTATAGAGCCAAATGCTGACATCATGGTCAATATATCAATGGTTAACTATAAGCTTGGCGATGCCATCCATGCCAAATCTATGTTTGATCAAGCAACAGAAGCTGATGAGCAGGTTCCAACACGTTACAAAGGTTTGGCATTAATACTTAAACAATAATATATGCGCTGCGTCACATACATAACATTAAACACAGTAAAAATTAAGACTGATTTAAAGGAGTACATATGAAATACATGATGATTCTAATGTTTACGTTTGCTATGCTTTCTGGACAAGCTGTTGCAGCAGACCAACAACAAAAGAAAAACAATACATACCAAGTTGTAAAATCCGAACGCTCATTTTTCTCATCCCTTTGGAGCCGTATTAAACGCGTTATTCCGCGTAGACACATTGCACGAAACACAACAACAGCTGTGATTGGTGTTCGTGGCGCTGAAACCACAGAAAGTGCACTTCAACCCTATTGGCAAGGTGATTTAACATCTGACCCTGCCTTCCGTAATGATGTCAAACAGTTCGACGATGGCACAAAACTATGCGAATCTCAAACACCAACTAAAGGTACGGAAACCTTTGAACAACTCCTCAAAACAACGAATAGTGACATGCTTAAAGCAAACACTATGATTGCCCTTGCATCATGTTATGCAGAGCATGGTGATGAAGCCAAAGGCAAAGCTCAACTACAGGCCTTCTTGGACAAATATCCAAAACACCCAATGCACGATGAAATTGACTCTTGGGTAACTGCAAATCAATAATTTTTAGGACTTTGCATGCCAGTACAAGCTGTTCAAAATCATATTGCGCAGCAGGCGCAAGCTTATCAAGACACGTTAACTAAACCCGCAGGTTCACTGGGGCGTTTAGAAGATATTGCATGCTGGTTTGCCGCTAGGCAAAATAAAGTTAGACCTGACCCTATCAATCCACACATTACTATTTTTGCCGCCGACCACGGCATCTGTGAAGAAGGAATCTCTGCATTTCCTTCAATAGTCACTGGAGAAATGGTAAAAAACTTTGCTGCAGGTGGTGCAGCCATTAATGTTTTAGCAAAACAAGCGGATGCAAGCCTTAGCGTGGTGGATGTGGGTGTTTTGGTTGATACTTCAAACATCCCCCATGTTATCCAAGCTAAAACTCAAAATGGAACAGCCAATAGCTTACTTCAGCCTGCTATGAGCAAAGAAGCCTGCTTAGCTGCTATTCAAGCAGGTAAAAACCAAGCAACCGAAGCCATTCAAAAAGGTGCAAACCTACTCATTGCAGGTGACATGGGAATTGGCAACACCACTACAAGTGCCGTTCTCATTGCTTTATTAACCCATTCTTCTGCTTCAACGATTGTCGGCTTGGGCACGGGTGTTGATGAAAAAACCTATCAACATAAAGTTCATATTGTAGAACAAATCATAAGCCGCCTAAGACAACAGGATACCCTTCCTGAATTTTATCTAGAACAAGCTGGTGGGTTTGAAATCGCTGCGATATCAGGGTATTATCTCGAAGCAGCAAGACAGGGTATACCTATTGTTATTGATGGCTTTATTTCTACTGCAGCTGCACTTGTTGCCAAACAAGTAGAACCCGATGTCACCGAATGGATGTTAGCCAGCCATGTGTCTCAGGAAAGGGGTCATCAAATCGCTTTAGACCACCTTGGTATCCAAGCCCTGCTCGACTTTCAACTGCGTTTGGGCGAAGGCTCAGGTGCAGCTCTTATTTTACCACTCTTGCAATCGGCTATCGCACTACATCGTGATATGGCAACCTTTGAAAGTGCTGAAGTCAGTGATAAATAAACTTACGGTATTGTTAGATAAGTCGGCAAAAACTAAGATTTTTTTGACATCTAAAGAGAAAATGCTTATTTTCCAAGTATGCAGCATATCAATGGACAGACACAAACCTATGGCATTATTGGGCAACCTATCACACACTCTTTATCGCCTTTATTTCAAAACCACTTTCTTGAGACCTCTGGTTTAAATGCCCAATACTTACCTTTTTTGGTTGAACCCAATGCGCTTCAATCTGTATTAAAAGGCTTGCATGCTGCACATATTCAAGGGCTTAACATCACTATCCCACACAAAGAAGCTCTCTTGGCATGGGTTGATACTGATAAAAATGCACAAGTCATAGGCGCTGCAAATACAATCAAAAGAAAAGATAATGGATGGTCTGCCATCAATACAGACTGGTTAGGGTTTTCTTCAGTCATGCAGGGACTTCAGGTTGATGTTAGCCAAAATCCTGTACTTTTATTTGGTGCGGGTGGTACATCTCGTGCTATTTTACATGCATTAAACCATCAAAGTGCTAATCATGTTTATATCTGTAACCGCAATAAAAAACGAGCAGTTCAATTAATCGAAGATCTACAAACACACTATCCCAACATGACCATAAGTAGTTTAGATTGGTCAGAGGATACTGCTACTTCTGTTATTAAAGATTGTAGACTAATCATTAACGCTACAAGCATTGGGCTAAACGACGATGATGTGTTCCCCTTTCAACTTGATGGACATGGGGTAGCTATTGATGCTGTTTATAAACCCAATGGAAACACTGTGTTTCGTTGTGCGGCTCAAAATTACACATCGGTAGATGGTTTACCCATGTTAATCGCACAAGGTATTGCATCCTTTGCCTTTTGGTTTGATCATAAGCTACAAAAAAATCTAATAAGCTTGCCGAATAAACAAGTTTCTCTACAATGGGTTGAGAAACAGTTGGGCAGACAAGCCATCAACTTGCCTGGCTGGAGGGTTTAAAATCATGAAAAAAACGCGGTTGGGTGATATTCTTCTTCGCAAGAAAGTCATTGATAAAGAAAAACTAGAAGAAATTCGTAAAAACATGCGCATGAATGGCGAAACATTAACCACCACTTTGGTTAAAATGGATATTTTCACTGAAGATGCTCTTGTCAAATTCATCAGTCAAAGTTTTGGTCGCCCAGCCATCGAACTTTTATCGCTAGAAATTGATAAATCATTAACCAATATCCCTATTGATATGATGCGCAAGAATCAAGCTATACCTGTAAAACGAAAAGGAAATAGTATTACACTTGCTGTCGCTGACCCCTACGACATCAATAGTTTGGATGAATTATCCTTTGTGTCTGGTGGACAAATTGATGTTGTGATTGTTCGTGAAAGTGAACTCATAACTAAATTGGATGAGCTTTCTGGTTCCGGACAAGGCCTTGAAGATGTCATGGCTGAAATGGGCGCAACTGACGTTGAAATTGTCGACACCGAGGAAGCCCAAACAGATGGTGATTTTCTTGCTACTGCCAGTGAAGAAGCACCTGTTGTTAAACTCGTAAACCTTATTTTACTAGACGCGATTAAGCGTGGTGCATCAGATATTCATATCGAACCCTATGAAAAAGTATTGCGTGTACGCTATCGTATTGACGGCGTACTCCAAGAGATTATGCGCCCTCCAATGAATATGCGTGATGCTATTGTTTCGCGTTTAAAAATTCAGTCTCGTTTGGATATTACAGAAAGACGCATACCCCAAGATGGACGCATGAAACTACGTTTATCCAAAGCAAAAACAGTCGATTTTCGTGTATCTGTTTTACCCACACTCTTTGGTGAGAAAGTAGTGATGCGTTTACTCGACCAATCCAACCTACAAACTGATTTGACCAAACTGGGTTATGAAGAAAAAGATTTGGCACTATTTAAACATGCCGTAAACTTACCCTACGGTATGGTTTTGGTTACAGGGCCAACTGGCTCGGGTAAAACAGTAAGTTTGTATTCAGCAGTGGCTGAAGTTAACCAACCTGGCATCAATATTTGTACCGCAGAAGACCCTGTAGAATTTAACTTTATGGGCATCAACCAAGTCAATGTTAATCCTGCTATTGGTATGGACTTTCCCGCTGCCCTTAAATCTTTCCTTCGCCAAGATCCTGATGTTATTTTGATTGGTGAAATCCGTGATTATGATACAGGTGCGATAGGCATCAAAGCTGCTCTCACAGGGCATTTGGTACTCGCTACATTGCATACTAACGATGCACCATCAACCATGACCCGTATGGTAAATATGGGTATCGAGTCCTTTCTTGTTGGCTCTGCTGTGAACCTCGTCACAGCCCAACGCTTAGGACGTAAGATATGTTCCGAATGCGCCGAACCGATTAAACTTGACGCACATGCCCTACTTGATGCAGGTCTTAAAAAAGAAGATTTAGATACTTTTACGCCCATGCAAGGTAAAGGATGTAGCATCTGTAACGGCACTGGCTATAAAGGTCGAGTCGGTGTGTATCAGGTTATGCCTGTGTCCGATAATATTCGTGACGCAGTCTATGCAGGCAAAAACTCTGATGAAATCAATGACATTGCGGTAAGTGAAGGTGTAAAAACATTACGCATGGCAGCCCTTAACAAAGTAAAAGAAGGGATTCTAACTTTGGAAGAGTGCCTAAGAATAACTGTGGGAGATTAATATGCCTGAATTTATTTATACCGCTAAAACAAAACAGGGTGCAAAAAAAACGGGTAGCATTGAAACCGTTAACAAAGAAGTAGCAACCGCATCATTACGCCGCCAAGGCCTTGTCAATATTAAGGTTAAAAAGAAGCCCATCGAAATTAAAATTGGTGGAGACCCGAAAGTTACAGAAAAAGATATCAGTATCTTTTTTAGACAACTTTCAACCATGATTAATGCAGGACTTCCTTTGGTACAATGTTTTGAACTTTTAGGAAAAGGCACAGACCACAAAGGGTTATTAAAACTATTTTCAGGTATCCGTGAAAAACTTGAAAGTGGTTCACCTTTTGGTGAAACACTTCGTGAGTTCCCTAAAGAATTTGACCGCTTAACATGTTCGCTCGTTGAAGCTGGTGAAAAAGGCGGCATTCTAGATACTATTTTATTGCGTATTTGTGAATACAAAGAAAAATCTTTATCACTGAAAGCGAAGGTGAAATCAGCCATGGTTTACCCCGCATCTATTATTGTTATTTCATTTATTGTAACATCCATTTTGATGATTTTTGTAGTACCCGTATTTGCCGAAATGTTTGCTGGTTTTGGTGCAGAATTGCCCGCACCCACGCAAATTGTTATGGCAATTTCCGATGCCTTTGTTGAATATTGGTATCTTGTATTTGGTATTCCTATTGCCATGGTTTATGCCACCAAGGCGGTTTACCAAACACCAAAGGGACGTTATCAACTTGACAAACTATTACTCAACCTTCCTGCTATAGGTGATGTGTTGCGCAAAGGTGCAGTCGCTAGGTTCACCCGCACCTTTTCTACGCTAAGTGCTGCAGGTGTACCCATTCTTGAAGCTATGGATACGGTTGCAGAAACTTCTGGTAATGTAGTCATTGAAGAGGCTGTTGTTAATGCCAAGGAGTCTATTAGCCAAGGTCAGTCGCTTAGTCAGCCTTTAGAAGAAAGTGGTGTGTTTCCCATCATGGTAACCCAAATGATTGGTATTGGTGAGGAAACGGGTGCCATGGAAGAAATGTTGGCAAAAATTGCTGATTTTTATGAAGAAGAGGTGGATACTGCCGTGGATAATATGACGGCATTGATGGAGCCTGCCATCATGGCATTCTTAGGTGTTGTCATTGGTGGCCTTGTCATTGCGATGTATCTTCCAATCTTTATGATGGCATCTGCTGTTTAATTTACCTCAACATTCCATATGCCTAAAATACAACAAGGTTTAAGCAAAAAAAGTATACGACGACTTTTTATTGCTCGGAGTTTTGCATCGCTTGCACTTTTAGCCATTTTTTATTGGTTTGAAAGTTATGCGGGTAATCAAACCTTTAAGTTTCTTAAACAGCTAATCTTCATCTGGCTAGTACTCACAGTTATCCAATTAGTTTTTTATCGCTTTAGCCAACTCAATACCAAACATATTTTCATACAATTGGTTGCCGACTTAATATTTATTGGTTTTATTATTTTTGGTAGTGGTGGACTAACCAGTCCCTTTATTTTTTTGCTTGGCTTAGTTATTATCACAGCTGGTTCTCAGGCTCATGTCCTCCTAACACTTATTACAACCGTACTTGCATCTGCAACTTATCTACTCGCAATTTATGTATTTGAAGACATTCGTCATATCGTTATTGAACCTGAAAGTACGGTTAAAATTTTACTGCAAACGTCACTACTCTTTCTCACTGGTGGCATCATGGCGCTTATTGCCTCTCGGCATACTAGGCTACAAGAAAAAGAACAATTAACATCCATAAAACACCAGCAGCTAAAAGCTATTCATGGACAAGTACTCGATGTCATGCATGAAGGCATTATTATACTTGATGCAAACCTAAGCGTTCAAACTTTTAACCCTTCAGCTGCTACATTGCTAGGGTTATCTCCCCAGCATACAGGCTTCAAAATCAATAGCTTTGTACAAGTTCCTGACTACCTATTAGATATTTCTCAAAGTGATGGCACACCGATTATTCAGCATGAAGCTATGCGTAACCAACAGCATTTATTGCTTACATTTAAAAGAATAAACGTTGAACGTGAAACTGTTTGGTTAATGACAATTGTTAACACCACTGAAACACGAAAACTAGAAAGGCATATAGCCGAACAAGACAAACTAGCCCATATTGGTCAAATGGCAGCCATGCTTGCCCATGAAATTAGAAACCCTATGCAAACCATTACGCAAGCCACAGAGCTTATGGGTCTAAACCAAGAAAACCCTACACTTGAACATATTGTTACTGATGAAATATCAAGGCTTAACCGCTTGGTGTCTGATATGTTAGACTATGCTAACCCCTTACATCCAAATCCGAGAGATACCCATATCAAACCGTTGATTGAAACCTCAGTGCAACGTGTCGACCTATCGCAATCACTCGCCATCATTATTGCCTGTGATGATTTGGTTATCCATATTGACCCCGACCATGCACGTTTAATTTTAGATAACCTGCTAAGGAACGCCATTCGCGTAAGCCCTAAGCCAGGATCCATTACCATCACATTCACCCAGTCAGCTACTGGATGGAAACTAACCGTTCGTGACCACGGTACAGGTATTGATGAACAAATGAAAAGAACTCTATTTCAACCTTTTAAAACGGGACATGAACACGGAACAGGTCTTGGTTTAGCCACAGTCTATCAAGTCTGTAAGGTCAACCAATGGCATGTGTATGTGGATATAGATGTGACTGATGGTGCATGTTTTGTTATTGAGTGTAACATAAACAATGCAAATAGAGAGGGCGAGAAAGAGAATGGCTGATATTCTATTGGTAGAAGATGAGGCCAGCGTCCGCAATATTTTAACCATGTCTATCCAATCATTCGGACATGATGTTGTTGCTTGTGCTAACCCTCATGAAGCAGAGATTCAGCTATCCTCACGCCAGTTTGAAGTTGTCATTACTGACCTTCGCATGGATGGAGTGGATGCAGGACTTGATATTGTTCGTTATGCCAAAAGCAACCAAGATAATACCAGTATTCTACTGCTCACTGCTTATGCTAGTGCAGAAACTGCTGTGCAAGCTATGCGAGAAGGTGCATTTGATTACATTACCAAACCTGTATCACGCACAGAGTTAGGTGAAATTATTGAGCACGCACTCTTAGCAAGAGCTCCCTTAAAAAACAACAAAATACGACAAAATGAAACACCACAACATCAAAATTCATATGGAAAATTAATCGGTCATTCAATGATGATGCAGCGTATTCGTGAACGCTTGGAAAGAGCATCTAAAAAGAATTTCACTGTGCTTATCAGCGGGGAATCAGGAACGGGTAAAGAGTTAGCTGCTCGCTTTGTGCATGATTCTTCTACGAGAGCAAATAAACCATTTATCCCAGTACATTGTGGTGCAATCCCTGAAAACCTATTTGAATCTGAATTGTTTGGTCATATTAAAGGTGCCTTTACCGGGGCAGATCAAAATAAAACAGGGTTGATGGCAAGTGCAGATGGTGGCACCTTATTCTTAGATGAAATTGGTGAAATGCCTTTGCATGCCCAGGTAAAGCTGCTTCGTGTATTACAAGATATGAAGGTGCGTCCTGTAGGAAGCACAAAAGAAACACAAGTTGATGTACGAATTATTGCTGCAACTAATCGGGACTTAGCAGAAGAAGTTAAACATGGGCATTTTCGTGAAGATCTATTCTATCGCTTAAATGTTATCCCTGTCCACATGCCTGCACTGCGTCAACGTAGAGAGGATATTCCTGATATTGTCTTATCAATTTTAAAACGCTTGAGCTATCCAAATATTACAGTCTCAAAACAGTGTATGGACAAACTATCCCATTTACCTTTAGCAGGTAATGTACGTGAACTTGAAAATACTCTGCAACGATTATTGGCATTATCAGATGATAATAGCTTGGATATTGATTTGCTCGAAGAGTACAAGCCTACTTCAAACCAAACATCATTAAGCTTAGAGCACATGCAAAAAAAGGGTTTATCCTTAGACGAGCAGCTTGAAAATATCGAAAAAACATTACTTGAAGAAGCACTACGTCAAGCCAAAGGTAATGCAACTCAAGCCGCAAAGCTGTTGGGTATTGGCTTTCGTTCTATTCGCTATCGGTTAGAAAAGTTGGGGCTTAAAGTACCTAAAATATGATGGACATACATCTTTTTTCTACAATCTATGTTGGTATTATTGGTTTGCTTGTCGGTAGTTTTGCTAATGTATGTGTGCATCGTATCCCTCGTGGTGAATCTATCGTATCCCCACGTAGTAAATGTCCTTCATGCAATACTGAAATCGCTTGGTTTGATAATATACCCATTCTTTCATGGCTGTTACTTGGTCGCAAATGTAGGCACTGCAAAACTTCTATCACTTGGCGTTATCCTTTATTGGAGCTCACCATGGGTGTCATGTGGGCGAGTATTGTTTGGTTTTATCCCACAGAAAAGTATGACCCTGTATTCTTAACCCAAGCTATTTCATTGGTGACCCTACTTTGGGTACTCACCTTGATTGATTTAGAAACATTTCTTTTACCCAACGCGCTCACCTTCCCTGGCATTGCCTTAGGTCTAGCTTTTGCAGCATATTTTGATTTTTTTATAGACAGCCTTATTGGCACGGTTGCAGGCTATGGCATATTTTGGTTGGTTGCTCGCTTATTTTTAATGTTTACGGGCAAAGAAGGCATGGGGCAAGGTGATTTTAAATTATTGGCCATGTTGGGTGCATTTATGGGATGGCAGGCATTACCTTTTATTATTCTGCTATCATCATTGACAGGTGCAATCATTGGATCAGCTTTTCTTATGCTCGCTAACAAAGGTTTAAAAGCTGAAATACCATATGGACCATACTTGGCAGCAGCCGGTGTGATTTGGTTTTTCTGGGGCACTGAAATCTTAAACTGGTATCAACAATTTATGGGGCTGACATGAGCACTAAGTTTTATGGTTTAACAGGTGGCATTGGTGCTGGAAAATCAACAGTGGCAAAACTATTTACCGATTTAAATGTGCCTACGCTTGATTTAGACCGTGTCGGCAGAACATTATTAAACAAACCTGATATTCAGAAGTACTTAGTCGAAACCTTTGGCAAAACCATCCTAAAAAATAATAGTATTGATAGGAAAGAACTTGGAGCTATTGCATTTCAATCGAAAGCCAGTACTCAAAAACTCAATGCCATTATGCACCCTGCTATTGTTCAGGCTGAAATGAAGTGGCGCGATAAACAAACAGCACCCTATGCAATCATCGAAGCATCGGTTTTGGTTGAGTCTGGTGATATAGAGCGCATGGATGGTTTAATTGTAGTGATTGCTGATATAGAGGTGCGTAAACAGCGCGTTTTAGAGCGTGGAAAACAAAGTGAATTGCAAATTGAACATATTATACAAAGACAATGCCACGATAAGCAAAGGTTATATTATGCTGATTATATTTTAGATAATCATGCCGATTTACAGCAGCTATCCGCACAAGTGAAAGCATTACATCAACAGCTTCTACGAGCATGATTGATCTAGATATTTTTTTTCACCACGAAGTACACAGAGAACACGAAGAAAAACCTAACCGCAGAGGACGCTGAGTTACGTAAAGTTTTACTGCCATGCTGAGCGTAGCCGAAGCATCTTTCATGCCGACCAATTAGGTGAATTGCGAAGCAAGAGAGTACCCCTTGGGGGACATGGAGGCATCTTAGATTTCTCGACAAGCTCGAAATGACAAATTCACCACAAAGCGCACGAAGAAAAAGTGTCATGCTGAGCGTAGTCGAAGCATCTCATCTTCTATGGATTAATTTCCCTAGGGTCATTGCTCCACTCCCGATTACTCGGGAATGACGGGTTGATACACCCTATCTGTGTTTATCCGTGTTCATCTGTGGCTAAAAAATATGTGCGTCATGCCGACCAAAGTGTGAGCATCTCACAAATTTCTCCATTTCGCTGCGCTTCCCCCAGGGGGTACTCTCTTGCTTCGCAATTCACCTAACCAGTCGAAATGACAAACATAAAAAAAGGGAGCCCGAAGGCTCCCTTTCTCAATTGTGTAACAACTAAGTTAGACGTTTGAAGTTCTTAGATAAGAAGTTCGAACTCTAGACCAGTTGTTTTAACAGTTTTCGTACCATCATCATTAGAACCATATGTAAGGTTAATTACACCATTTTGATACACTTCATACTCAACACCAACAAGCGTTTTCTTAACTGTGTTGAAAGTTCCTGATGGATCACCATTAGCATCAATCATAGCTTTATCTTGACCAATACCTGCCAAGAAAATCAACTGAGACGTAGGTTTAACAGTTACACGGAAAGAATAACCAGTACGTGCATCTGTAGTCGAAGCATTATAGGTGTTAGTGTTACCAGTAGCAGATCCTGCTGGAGCAGTTGCCCAATCAGCAAAGATACCGATTTGCATATCGTTTACTTCACCAAATGCTTGTGCATCAATACCAGTACGTTTTTGATCAGTGTTACCGCCAGCACCAGTAGAACCAGTCGCTACAATCGCACCTA
>JALUNK010000075.1 GCA_027055255.1 Ghiorsea sp. | reverse complement strand
CTGGCATATGATTCACTCCCACCACATGTTGATGGGCGAACTTTAGAGGGTTACACGCTTGAAACCATGCGGCACGATGTCGCAGGAGTCGTAATAGGAGTCTAGCTTACTCTCTTACAGGACGTTTGCTGAGTTTGCGTTGCAAGGTGCGGCGGTGCATGCCCAACTGCCTTGCTGTTTCGGAAATATTACCATCATTTTCAGTGAGTACTTTCTGAATATGTTCCCATTCTACGCGTTTAGGAGACATGGGTTGTTGCTTGACTTCAATATCCACACAACCTTCACTTTTACCCAGCGCTTTTAATACCTCATCGGCGTCTACTGGTTTGGCAAGGTAGTGGGTTGCGCCCAGTTTTATGGCTTCCACAGCTGTTGCAACACTAGCGAAACCTGTAAGTACCACCATATGCGATGTAGGGTCAAGCTTGTGGATTTTTTCAATCAAGACCAAACCTGATTCGCCTGGCATGTTAAGGTCTACCACAGCATATTTGGGTGGTACTTCACCGACCATCTCTAAAGCTTGTTGAACATGATGTGCAATCAATACAGCAAAACCACGTTTTTCCATGGCATTGCCTAGTATACGGCAATATAATTCATCATCATCGACCAATAACAGGGTAGGTTTGGCTTGAATGACATCATTCATATGATGCTCCCATACGTGCCAAAGGAATTTGGATATTGATGCAAACGCCTTGGTCTTGTTGATTTTGGATATTGATGTCACCAGCCATGCGTGAAATCACAGCTTGCGCCAAATAAAAACCCAAGCCTTGACCATTAGGTTTGCTGCTTACAAAAGGTTTACCCAGAGTAGATTGTATTTCATCGGACAAACCTTCACCATCATCCATAATAGCTAAATGTAGGTGGGTTTCATCCCAATTGAGGTTGAGCGTAATATGTTCGGCATGGGCATCTGCAGCATTGTTAAGCAGGTTGGTGAGCGCTTGATGAAAAGTGTCATCGATGACCAAGCTGGGTGCTTTTTTATGCTCAGCATAAGTGATGTGAAGTTGGCTGAGTGCATGTTCACTTTGCCATTGTTGCCCAATGCTTTCGATATATTGGGTAATAAGAATATTTTTACCACCAGAGGCACGAAGCTGTCCTGCACTACTACTCATTTGGGAAATAGTAGTTTTGCAACGATCAACTTGTTGACGAAGAATCTGAATTTGTTCAACCAATTCAACATCTTCTTCGTATTCACGCTCCATTTCTTTGGTTAAAATGGCCATCGTTCCTAGAGGTGTGCCCAATTCGTGGGCTGCACCTGCTGCAAGCGTGCCCAGTGCAACAACATGTTCATCTCTAAGACCTTTTTCATGAGCTGTAGCAAGTTTACGCTCACGGTCGCGTAAAGATTCAGCCATCGACACTACAAAAAATAAAATCACAATCACACTCAATAAGAAGCTTGCCGCCATACCAATGGCGTGGGTATTCATCATGTTGCCGCTTTGTTGCATAGCCATATGTCCCATGCCTGCCATATCTTGATGGGTGAATGGGAAGACCATCAGTAAGCCATAGGCTAGGGTGGTTAAAGCTGCCATAGCCCAGATATAAGGCTTGGGTAAAATAGCGGCGACCAATAATAGAGGCAGTAAAAATAAAGAAACAAAAGGATTGCTTGAGCCACCTGTATAATAAAGAAGCATGCTCAGTGCTAAAACATCCATACAAAGTTGAGCAAAGAAATAATGGGGGGAAATGCTCGATGTTTGTGGTCGTTTTAACCAAGCGATAAGATGAAATAAGGCATATCCAGCAATGACTAGCATGACCTGTAGTAAAGGAAAGCTGCTATCACTTAAACGCACTGCAATGGACAGCAACAATACTTCAGCAATAATCATGCTGCTTCTGAAAAGAAACAAACGACGTAAATGGTCGCTGCTGATGAGATTCGTGTTGCCGTTGTTATTCATACTTGAATCGTTTGCTCCTATATGTTTGATAAAGGCTAGGTTTCATGTGATTTGTTGTCATACTTGGCGTGCAAGCATGGGTTGATAAAGGTAAGCTTGTCAATGAATGGATGATAACTAAAGGTGCTCATGAGTGAATTAACGGCAACGGAAAAACAAAAAGATAGAGTATTGGCACTGCATCCGCGGCTGTATGAATTGCGTTGGGGTGAGTCTGCCAGCGCATCCCGCAAAGAAGAGTTTGAGCGTTTGGTTCTGTCGCTGGGTTGCCCTTTAGAAGAATCAGTGATGATGAATGTGCGCCGTGCATTACCCGCTACATTGATAGGCACAGGGCAAGCCAAAGAGATTGCACGGCGTGTAGAAATTCATGAAGCTTCTGTGGTGTTTGTCGATCATCAATTATCACCCATTCAGCAGCGAAATTTGGAAACTGCATTTAATTGTAAAGTGATTGATAGAACAGGTTTAATTCTTGAAATCTTTGGCGCAAGAGCCAAGACCCGAGAAGGGGTGATGCAGGTGGAGCTTGCCAGCCTTAATTATCAAATCAGTCGCTTGGTGCGCACTTGGACGCATCTTGAGCGGCAACGTGGCGGTGTAGGGTTTATGGGCGGCCCGGGTGAGCGGCAGTTGGAGCTGGATAAACGTATGATTCGCGACAGCATCAAACGTATTGAGCAAGACCTTGCCAAAGTTCGACAAATGCGCGCCACGCAGCGTGAAGGACGCAAGCGCAGGGATGTGCTCACCGTGGCTTTGGTGGGTTATACCAATGCAGGCAAGTCCACCTTGTTCAATAAAATCACCAATGCTGATGCCTATGTTGCGGACCAGCTTTTTGCTACTCTAGACCCCACACTTCGGCAAATTAAGTTGCCCAATAGCGTCACTCTGATGATGTCAGACACGGTGGGATTTGTGCAAGAGCTGCCACATGAATTGGTGGATGCATTTCGCGCTACTTTGGAAGAAGTGATTGAAGCGGATTTGATTTTGCATGTGCGAGATATATCCGATGCTGAAAGCCCCAATCATAAGGCAGTGGTCGTGGAAACCTTAAAAGAGCTTGGTTTGGATGGGGATCATGCGCCGCCCATTGTGGAAGTATTAAACAAGATTGATTTAACGCCTGAAATCAAAACAACCTTACGCGAAGACATTAATGGCTCTCGCATCGCGCTTTCTGCTATCACAGGGCAAGGTATGCCTGATTTAATGGCTTTGCTTGCCAAGTGGAGCGAGAAAAATATGGTCGAGCTAGACCTCAAGCTGCCTATTTCAGATGGTAAAACGCTAGCTTGGTGCCATGAGCATGGCTCTATTTTAAAGCAGAAAGCGGATGAAGAATGGTTGAGTTTATCTGTGCGTATTTCACCCAAATATCAAAGCAAAGTGCAAGATTGGGTGGTTTAGACCTATGCACAAGATAGGTTTTTCGGATTAACATCCTGCTTAGGGGCTAGTGATACCTTTATCGAAAGTCTCTTCTTGTCACTTCCGATTTCCATGTTTCTGGTAATTCAATCCAATCACATGCATTTTCATTTAAAAGGTTATGCGTTGGTTCTGGAATAGGGTTTTCAAAACAGCCTGCTGCAACCCCTGTAATGCCAGGAAGGACTGAAACTTTCCAATACAAGGTTGTTCCACAATTTTTACAAAAGTAACGCTTTTGATGTCTTTCATTTTTGATTTCATAACAGTTAGCTTCACCAACAGTGTTTATGATTTGTGTATCCTTAAAATATGCAGAAACACCAAAAGCACTACCAGTTCTTTTTTTGCAGTTTGAGCAGTGGCATACGGCATGAACGAGAGGTTCTCCTTCTGTTTCGATATGAAGCTGACCACAGCAGCAAATAGCATTATTATTCATATGTTCATCCTTGTTATTAACCTTTTCCTGATAAACTTATACAAGCGATAAATCTGGTCACTGTCAATTTTGGATTGTGCTTTGCTGCTTTCTTTGATTGTATCAGGGTGTGAGCAAGAGGGAGCTAAGAATGAAAAGAATCATAGTAAGTTTGATATTGATGATGTGTGCGCAACCTGTGTTTGCGGATGAGTTGGCAGATAGCATGAGGGGGTATTGCAATAAAATAAAGCAATGTGCCAAGGCGCAGATGTCTGCTGAAGATATGCAAGGTATGCCAGCAGGTATGGCAGATATGATGCAGCAAGCCATGGATAACATGTGTTTGGGCATGGTGGATAATTACGATAAAGCAGTGAAAAACCATGATTTGTATGAGCCCGCATTGGCATGTTATCAAAGCATGGAGAAGCAAAGCTGCGATGCCATGCAAGATGAGACAGCAGCTTGCAAACGCTTTGGTGAGCTTGCGGATAAATATGGGCAATAATAGTAGGTACTCATTTGAGTGTAAGGGTTGAGCCATGTATGCGGTAATATTCAAAGCGGAAATCAAGAAGCTAGATAAAGCATATACGGATACTGCTAACCGAATGAGAGATTTAGCCATGGATAAATATGGTTGCAAAGACTTTGTTTCGGTGATGGAAGGTTCACAGGAAATATCAATTTCATACTGGGAGAGTTTAGAGAATATAAAGTTGTGGAAAGAGGATGCCGAACATTTACAGGCTCAGGCGTTAGGGCAATCCATATGGTATAAATCTTATAAGATAGAGGTTGTGGAAGTTTTACGTGAATATGGGAGTGCAAATACATGAACATTCATTATATTCAACATGTAGCCTTTGAAGGCTTGGGTGCTATGCAGCCTTATTTATTGGAGAAAAGGCATGATTTAAGTGTGACCCATTTGCATGCGGGCGAAGCTTTGCCCGCTGTGGATGACTTGGATTGGTTGATTGTCATGGGTGGTCCTATGGGGATTTATGACTATGGGGATTATCCTTGGCTCAAAGCTGAAAAGGATTTTATCAAGCAAGCCATTGATGCAGGAAAAACGGTGCTGGGGGTTTGTTTGGGTGCGCAGTTGATGGCTGATGTATTGGGTAGCACGAAAGAAAAAAGGGCAGTGTACGCAGGGCAACACAAGGAAATTGGTTGGTTTGATATTCACAAGTCCGCAGAACTGGATGAGACGGTGTTGGGCGATGTATTCCCTGATACTTTGGAGGCTTTTCACTGGCATGGGGATATGTTTGACGTGCCAAAGGGTGCGAAAGCTGTGGGCAGCAGTACGGCATGCCCGAATCAGGGGTTTGTATATGACAATCGTGTGGTGGGCTTTCAGTTTCATTTGGAGACCACGCCTGAATCAGCGGCAGCATTAATAAAAAACTGTGGCGATGAGCTTGATGGCAGCGCTTATGTGCAAGATGCGCAAACCATGCTTGCAGATAAACAAAGGTTTACGCAGTTAAACCAAACCATGTATGCCGTGTTGGATGCGCTAGGAGCTTAGGATGACAGACTTATTTGAAAGCAAAGCGGATGATTGGGATAAGGGCGATATGAAGCAAATGCTTTCCCAAGCCATTGGTGGAGCGATGGTGCAAAAGGTGGCGTTTCAACCGCAACATCATGTGATGGATTTTGGGGCAGGCACAGGCCTGATTTGCTCCGCTATTGCGCCGCATGTGCAAAGCATTGCAGCAGTCGATATTTCACCAGCTATGTTGGAGCGATTAGCAGCCAAGCCTGAATTGCAAGGTAAAGTGACTACGGTTTGTCAGGATATTTTAGATTGCCCCATTGCTGAGAAACATGAAGATAAGTTTGATGTGATTGTGAGTGCCATGGCGATGCATCATGTGCAAGATACGGATGCCATGTTACAAAGCTTTTATGACCACCTCAAAGATGATGGAAAGATAGCTTTGGCAGATTTGGATGCAGAAGATGGAAGCTTTCATCCTGAAGATATTGAAGGGGTGTTTCATCATGGATTTGATAGAAGTGAACTGCAAAGCAAGTTAGAGCGGGTGGGCTTTCAAGACGTTCATTTTGATACGGCAACCACGGTATATAAAGATGATAAGGCTTATCCCATATTTATGGTGATGGCGACTAAAGCATGATTTTTTGTCACCTTGAGCATGGTCGAAAGGTCTTAGATGTCTCGGCAGGCTCGACATGACAGTGAGAACACAAGGCTTTCAACCATGAAAATTTGGGTGGATGCCGATGCTTGCCCTGTGCCTGTGAAAGAGATGTTGTTTCGCGCGGCAGAACGCACGCAAATATCAACCATTTTGGTTGCTAATATCAAGATGCAAGTGCCCAAATCAGCTTATATTACCAGTGTGAAGGTGGATAGTGGCGCAGATGTTGCAGACCAATATATCGTTGAAACATTGCAAGCAGGGGATTTGGTGATTACTGCTGATGTACCACTGGCAGCAGATGTGATTGAGAAGGGAGGATTGGCTCTCAATCCAAGGGGAAGCCTATTTTCTCCTGAAACGATTAAAGCGCAGCTTACCATGCGTAATTTTATGGATGAGTTAAGAGGCAGTGGGGTGGTCACAGGCGGACAAGCAGCATTTAATCATAGCGACAGACAAGCATTTGCCAATGCTTTGGACAGGATTTTAACCCAAGAAAGTTTGAGGCAATCGAAGCAGGCATAGTGAGTTCATATTTATATATGAAGCATGGAAAGCATGCCATACCCTCCAAATATAAGCCAAACAAATAATATGCTTGCAAGGATAAAAGGTTTGATGCCTACCCCTTTCAATTTGCCAAAGTTTGTTTCCATACCCAATGCGGTCATCGCCATGGTCAGTAGAAACTGGTCAAGCTGCTGCAACAGCATCACCCACGATAAAGGAAGTAGATGAAGTGAGTTGAACCCCACAACTGCTAAGAAACCCAAAGCAAACCAAGGTATGGTTAGTTTACCTTTCTCCCCCTGAATAGGTTCAGACTTCTGCCACCACCATCCCATAAATAATAATGCTGGCACAAGTAGCATCACACGCGTCATTTTAACAATCACGGCATCATTGCTTACTGTTTGCCCTATATCGCTGGCAGCCCCAACCACTTGTGCCACTTCATGCACCGTTGCACCAATAAAAATGCCCCAGCCATGTGCATCCAGATGAAAGATGCCCCTCTGATATATAAGTGGGTAAAGAAACATCGCTAATGTTCCAAATACAATCACCGTTGCAACGGCTCCGGATGTTTGATGCCCTTTTGCTTTAATCACAGGTTCAAATGCTAAAATAGCTGCTGCACCACAAATGGCACTGCCCGCACCCACAAGCATGGTGGTATGCTTATCCATTTTCAAAAGATAAACACCAATGCCATACGCGATAGACAATGTACTTATCACGATGAACGATGCCATCGCAAACCCAAACCAACCAACCATGATGACTTCTTGCAGTGTGATATAAAAACCATACAACATCACTGCCAAACGGAGCACTTTTCGTGCTGTAAAACTAATGCCTGGAAGCCATGCTTCTGGCATACGATGATGCAATGTGTTCGCATAGAACACACCGAGTATAATGCCAATAATCAGGGGGCTTATCGCCAATTGCTGAAGCCACTGCCACTGGCTTATTTGCATCGCGGCTAAAGCAAATAAGGCAACAAACAATATGCCATTGATGGTGTCTGCGCGTCTGGGTTTGCTAAACATGTGTGTGCTCCATATATCTCATGGGCGGGAACTTTATAGCTTTATATCATCATGAATAATGATATTTAATGATAGTACATATCATATATAATGATAATATGGGCGCATGAATATACACCCCGAACATTTATTAAGCTTTGTTGCTTTAGTGCAAACGGGCAGTGTAAGCGCTGCTGCCCAAGCTCGGTCTTTGACGCAGCCTGCGATTTCCAATCAATTAAAGCTTCTACAAGACAGGCTAGGTTTGCAACTTTATCAGCGGCATGGGCGCGGCGTGCAACTTACGGGGGCGGGTGAATCCTTTTACAAATATGCTTTAAAGGTTCAGCAATCCATGCAAGCGCTTGATGCCTTTGCAGATGAGCTTAGAGGCTTACAAGCTGGGCGCATCTATCTTTCAGCCAGCCAAACGATTGCAGGCTCGCTTTTACCCAGTGCACTGATTGCTTTTCGTCAGCGTTACCCCAATATTGAAGTGTTTGTGGATAGTGGAAATAGCCAAGAGGTTTTTAACCGTATGCAGCATCATGATTTGGGTTTCATCGAAAGCCCCTTGCCTACAAGCACGCCCGAATGTTGCGAGATTCAACCGCTTGGTGAAGATACAATGGTTGCAGTGATGCCAAAATCACACCCGCTAAGCAAATACACATCCATTAGCTTACATCAACTTCAAGACTACCCCATGATTTGGCGAGAAAAAGGCTCAGGCACACGCGATGTACTCGAACAGGCATGGATAAAAAGCTTAGGGAACCAGCCCAATATTCAATTATGTATGGGCGGTGTCTCTGCCGTACTTGAATCTGTCCGCCAAGGTTTAGGCATCAGTGTGGTATCACAATTTTGTTTACCAACGGGTGAATCTATTTTGAGCACTCGCCCATTTAAACCCACTTTGTCACGACCCATGAGCTTATTACAACCCAGCCATGCTTCACCTTTAGCAAAAAAACTGGTTGATTTTCTTGTCCCATACTTACGTTCTCAATTGATGTAATTATCCCAACAAGGTATGCTATTTTAAATCAGAGGTAGTCGGCATATTGTTTTTGATGGTAGCGGCTTGGGTGAGTTTAGCTTTTGAGCTAACCCATTAAAAAAAGGAGTAAATCATGAGCGCACAAAATAAAATCAATTATTTAGAGTTTCCTGTCAAAGATATAGGTGCAAGCCAGAAGTTTTTTGAAGATGTGTTTGGCTGGAGTTTTACAAGCTTTGGACCTGAATATGTGGCTTTTAATGAATCGGGTGTTGATGGTGGGTTTTATCAATCAGATTTAATGGTATCTGCTGATCAAGGTAGTGTGTTGGTCGTGTTGTATAGCGCAGAACTGGAAAGCACGCAGCAAAAGGTTGAACAATCAGGCGGAACAATCAGCAAATCCATATTTTCATTTCCTGGGGGTAGACGTTTTCATTTTATGGATCCAAGTGGTAATGAATTTGCGGTGTGGTCGGATAAAGAGGCTTAAAGAAAGGGCTACTAAAAAGTAGCCCTATACATTCATCCTTAAAAGGAATCTTACATGGCTTCTTTCATTTCACTGTCTGTTTCTTCTTGAATCATTGCTTTAGCTTCTTGTTTATCACAAGTCCAACCCCAAGCACGTTGTTTTTCAACAAAGGCTGCGGCTTTTTCTTCACAATAGCCTGCTAGGTTTTCTGCATTCCAAGGCGTTTCAGTGCCTGTATCTTTAGTGTAAATCACTTTACATGGCACTGCTTGACCCTCAGTTTCATACACAATACTAATTGTACGTTCTTGATTGCCATGTTTACAAATATATGTTTCGTTAGCTATCGCAGATGATGCCATCAAAACTGTTGTGCATGCTGCAGCGACT
The DNA here is from genome assembly GCA_027055255.1 of Ghiorsea sp. Taxonomy (GTDB): domain Bacteria; phylum Pseudomonadota; class Zetaproteobacteria; order Mariprofundales; family Mariprofundaceae; genus Ghiorsea. The sequence continues at coordinate 27,157 of JALUNK010000075.1, read as the reverse complement.
GCAGCCTTTTTTATTGAAATCATATTGCCTCCATTGTTGCATGTTGTAACGTGCTGCCCAAGTATGCGAAGAAGGCGGCTTAAATCAGTGTTGAATATCACAGGTAAGGATAAACGCTTATTTTCGACAAACACAGCATGAAAATTATAATAACCACTAGCCTTGCCTTGATTGCTTTTGCCGCTAATTCTGTGTTGTGTCGTTTAGCATTACATGATGGTTTGATGGATGCAGGGAGTTTTACTGTGGTGCGTTTGTTTTCAGGCGCCCTAGTCTTGTGGTTGATACTTGGCACGCAGAAGAAGAGGGTGAGTAAAGGTTCAGGAAGTTGGTTGGCAAGTTTTTTATTGTTTCTGTACGCCGTCACATTCTCGTATGCCTATATCTCATTGGATATTGGTACAGGTGCACTCATATTATTTGGTGCAGGACAAATCACTTTAATTGCCTACGCAGTGTGGGAAGGCAAACGTATCAACAGGTTTGAAGGACTTGGTCTTGGTTTTGCTCTATTCGGATTTGTATATTTAATGTTTCCCAGTGCAAGTGCGCCTTCATGGTTGGGTTTTGTGCTCATGAGTATATCAGGTATCGCATGGGCATTTTATACGGTCATTGGTAAAGGCTCGAAGTTTCCTTTAGCGGACACAACCTGTAATTTTATACGCAGTATTCCCATGCTTTTCGTACTTTTAGCTTTATCCTTTCAAGATATGCATGTGAGTACACAAGGTTTGCTATATGCCATACTCTCTGGAGCTATTGCATCGGGTATAGGCTACACCATTTGGTATATGGCTGTGGTTCACTTGCAAACCATACATGCAGCTGTGGTGCAGCTTCTTGTCCCTGTGCTGGCTGCATTTGCGGGCGTTGTTTTAATGGCTGAACCCATCACCACCCAGCTATTCATATCATCGGCGATGATATTGGGTGGCATTTTAGTTGTAACGTTACAGAGAAATAAAGTTTAGTTTATTTGGTCAGTGACATAAAAATTTGAGGCAATTTTTCAGGCAGTTTATCCACATTATCAATCACAGTGTAATGCCTACCAAAAATATCTTTTACATACTCATCGGCTTTAGGGTCTAAGTTAATGCAATAGCTATAAATACCTTGCTGCTGCAACTCTTTTACCGCTTTATGTGTATCCTGAATCAAAAGTTGATCATCATCCACATCAATATCTGCAGGCTCACCATCTGTCAGCACTAGCATCAATTTCTTATCTGCTTTCTGCCCTTCCAAGTAGTGACCAGCATGACGCATGGCAGCACCCATACGCGTTGAATATTTGGCTTCCATAGCCGCTAATCTGCGCTTCACTTCAGTATCAAAATGTTCACCAAAACCTTTGATGTGCGAATATCTAACATCATGGCGTGTATTGGAGTTAAACCCACCAATGGCAAATTTATCGCCCAATTGCTCAATAGTCCAAGCAAGCAGTGTGATTGCTTCTTGTGAAAGTTCAAGAATGGTTTGTTGGCTTCCCATTGCTTTTTCATTCAGTGATTGTGATAAATCCAAAACCAACATTACCGCAATATCCCTACCATCATTTTTATGGCTCATATTGATACGCATATCAGGTTGCGAACCACTTTTTAAGTCAATCAATGAGCGGATGGCCACATCCAAGTCAAGTTCAGAACCTTCTTCTTGGTAGCGAATGCGCACTTTCTGTTGTGGTTTCAAAGCATCAAGGATGGCTTTAAGACGTTTGGCGAGTGCGCCATGTTTTTCAAGAATCTTATCAATCACATTGGCATCACCACTGGGGTGAATAGCCTCATACACACTCACCCAATCAGGACGGTAGTGTTGTGAATTATAGTCCCACTCATGATAATGGCGGGGAGGAAGTGAGCTGACTTCATCTTGTTTCTTTTGTTCTTCAAGATGCTCAAACTGCGTATCTTCATCATCACCTTGTTCAATGTAAATCCACAAATGACGGTTGTCATCGCGGTAGTCCACTTCGGTATTATCAAAGTATATTTTGGGTGATAAATCAGTCTGGCGGCGGGTGCGCGCTGTGAAACTTAAGGCAAGGCTTGCCATGTTTTCGCTGCTGGATACACCATCTTTTTCCATTTCAATAAAGAAGCGTTTGACTGATTCTCTGATATCATCATGTTTGACTTCAAATTCAGGGTCGAGTACAGCACGAGAGAACAAAGCGAGCCTAAGGCGAACCATAGATTCGCCCTCAATCTCTAAGTCTTCTTCTTTAGGCACAGGATGCAAAGCAAGGAAAAGCTTGCGCAGACCAGGGAATTCTTTGATGGCTAAATACTCAACACGAGAGTCTTCAAATGTTTCCACGGCAACCCGTTGAAACGGGCTCCAGTTATCGACAACCATCTGGCTACTCCAGCGGCGGTGCGCTGCCATATGTGCTAGCGTGGCGCGATAACGGTCAATGCCAGATACTCCATCTTTATCATCGTAAACATCAGGTAAACGAATGCCTAATTTATCAAAGTAGGGCATGGGTTTGCGTAACTCATCAAAAGCAGATGAATAAGGTACTAAGTAATCAGTATCTTCCCATAATCCGCGCAAATACAAATCAAGTTGACGCTCATGATCGACCATCAATGTACCATGACGCTCGCGTTGCATCACAGCAACAGCATCGGGTGATTGCAGGCTAAAATAATCTTTTTGGCGTTCAGGGTGTTTGTTATAATACTTCACGCCATAATCAATCCAGTTCTTATAACCTTCGAGACTTAAAGCACGAAGTAAACGCGGCGACTGCTCAAGCAATAAGGGTAAACCCGGGCTTGGGAAAGTTTTATGGTGCCCATGTACCGATGCGGTTGTTTTATCCAACATATCTTTGAGTATATCAAAATAATGATGCAGCTGCTCATAGCTATGCAAGCGTTTGCTTACAGCGCCTAAGGTTTGCAAGAAAGGAACAATGGCTTTGAAGTTCGTATTGGTCGATAAAAACAGGCAAAACTCTTTAATTTCAGGTAAAATTTCTTCACCGACAATGGATGCCACGGTAGGTGTTTCTTCCAAATAAATAAGTAAGGGTTCAACACCTCGACCCATTTTTCCAATGAAACGTGCGTTTTCGATATAAGCATCCACACCCGCAGGTGTTAATAATGCTTTGGCTTCTTTGATACACTCATCAAAAACTCTATCAGCATCGGGGAAACGACAGTTTAATGCTTCCCAATAAGCCAAGTCTTCAGCAGAGCGTTCTTGTAGTTCTACAACTTCAGTCATATTGGAGACTTAGGCAAAAATTGTGTCAATAGCGTGATCTAAAGTAACACGAATATCAGCATCATCAGTGATTGGGCGAACCAATGCCATGCGGCAAGCGGCTTTGGGCTCAATACCACCTTTAATCAATGTTGCAGCATACGTTAGCAAACGTGTTGAAATACCTTCGTCCAAGCCATGACCTTTAAGGTTACGCGCTGCCGTACCAATTTTGACCAACTTGGTGGCTAGTTCATGATCGATGCCCGTTTCTTTTTCAACAATCGATGTTTCAGTCGCTTCAGATGGGTAATCAAATTCAAAACCCGTAAAACGCTGTTTGGTTGATTGCTTCAAATCTTTCATCAAGGATTGATAACCTGGGTTATAAGAAATCACCAATTGGAAATCTTCATGGGCTTCAAGCAATTCGCCTTTTTTATCCAAAGGCAAGGTGCGTCTATGGTCAGTCAACGGGTGAATCACAACGGTTGTATCTTGACGCGCTTCTACGATTTCATCCAAATAACAAATGGCTCCAATGCGTGCAGCCACAGTTAATGGGCCATCCAACCAGCGGGTGCCGTTGGCATCCAACAGGTAGCGACCTACCAAATCGGATGCGGTCATGTCTTCGTTACAAGCCACGGTGATTAAGGGTTTGCCAAGTTTCCAAGCCATGTATTCAATAAAGCGAGATTTACCGCAGCCTGTAGGCCCTTTGACCATGACAGGCAGGCGCGCTGCATAAGCTGCTTCATAAAGCTCAACTTCATCACCTTGTGCTTCGTAGAATGGTTTTTCTTTAATTGTGTATTGCGCTTCGTTGCTCATAAATAACCTCGTACCTTAAGAAAACATGTTTTAAACCGATATTGAAGCGCAATTATACGGTATAGAAATAAAAATACATGCTTATAATTCTTATGGATTATATCAATTTTATTGATGAGTAGACTTACCATCCATAAACTGCTTCTATTCTTCTTATGGAAAAACAGGTGAAGTTGGAAGATTCTTGGAAGCAGCGTTTGCAAGCTGAGTTTAATAAAACTTATATGCAGGACTTGCGCACCTTTCTGAAAACAGAACTTGCATTGGGTAAAACGATTTACCCTAAACCGCATCAATATTTTGCTGCACTCAATTTAACACCATTTGAGCAGGTGAAAGTCGTCATTCTCGGGCAAGATCCTTATCACGGTGAGGGGCAAGCGCATGGCTTATGTTTCTCCGTTGCACCGAATGTGCGCACGCCCCCATCCCTTAAAAACATCTACAAAGAACTGCATCAAGATTTGGCTTTAGCGATACCAAACCATGGTTGTTTGGTGAGTTGGGCGAAACAAGGCGTATTGCTTTTGAACAGTGTGCTCACTGTAGAGCAAAGCCAAGCAGCATCACACCAGAAGAAAGGCTGGGAAACATTTACAGACCAAGTGATTGCCCGCATTAATGATGAGAAAGAACATGTGGTGTTTATTTTGTGGGGCGCGTATGCGCAAAAGAAGGGTACGTTTATTGATAGGGATAAACACTTGGTGATTGAGGGACTACATCCATCACCATTATCAGCCCACCGTGGTTTTTTTGGGCAGCATTATTTTTCAAGGGCAAATGATTATTTAACCAAACATCACCTACCAAGCATCAACTGGCTTTTGCCGAATAAGGAAGTGGCAGAAGCACAATTTGAACAAGCTGAAGCTATTCATCTTAACCTATTCAAAAGTATTTAAGGGTAATACTTTAAAGGGCAATAAAAAAGGCACCCACTTGCGTGGATGCCTTCTTAAAGTTTGACTTAGAAAGTCTCGGTTTACTTGTGTGAACCGATTTTTTCACGCCAGTCATCGCCGTATACTTTGTCAGCATCGCCTGGGAATGAATCAAATGCGCGTGCAAACTCGTTATGAGTTTTCGCGTATTCAATGGGATCAGTACCAGATTTCCAGCAGTCGTATGCTTGGCTCAAAGATTTTGCACCAGCAGCTGGGCTATCGATGTGACCATAAGCACCACCACCACAAGTGTTAATCACGTTACCATGACCCAAGTTTTCAAAGAAACCTGGAAGACGTAGAGCATTCATACCACCAGAGATAATTGCGACTGTTGGTTTCATGCCATACCATTTTTGGTTGAAGTAATGACCCATGCACTCGTCACGCTCAAGCATATATGCAAGAACTGTTTCGCCGCCATGACCTTCCATTTTACCATAACCCATGGTTCCAGTGTGGATACCAGAAGCACCAATCATACGTGCGAACTTCATGAATACTAATGGATCCATACCCATTGGTGTTTTGTATGAAGTTACAGCGCCATGACCTGCACGGTGATAATGCAAGAACACATCTGGGAATTCGCGACGACAAGTGGTTACGCCATGGGGACCTGCTACGAAACCATCCACTAAGAATGCAACATGGTCACGTGCACCAATTTTGTCGAATTCGTCAAGAATGTAGTTACCACGAGCAATCATTTCTTTGTAGCAATCAGCGGTGACGTTTGCAGAGAAAAGTTTGGCTTCGCCAGTTTCTTGTTGTGCTCTGTCCATAGATTCAACAACTTTAGGAATCACTTCTTTCATTGGGCAGAACGTTTGGTTGCCTTGAGGCTCATCATTTTTAATGAAATCGCCACCCAACCAGAATTGGTATGCAGCTTTTGCAAACGGCTCAGGACGAAGACCCAATTTAGGCTTGATGATTGTACCAGAGATATAACCACCATCGACTTCAGGACGACCCAAGATTTTCCATAGATCAGAAATACCAACGTTAGGACCATCAAATTTTTCTAACATAGCTTGAGGAACCATGAAGTCCAACAAACGAAGACCAACGTGGTCACCCATGCCTTGGTTGTTACCAAGAATTAAAGACCACATTTGTGATAACATGTAGTTACCATCAGTGATGTTGATGTCGAAAAGTTCGATTGGGTATGCAGCTTTGAAAAGACCGAAGCCATCTTCAAATGCAGTTTCATCAATTTCATATACCAAGCAGTCAACGCCGCGAGTAAAGTCATCAGTTGTTGATACTTCAACATTGGTGCCTGTAGAAGATTCGGCCGCGATATGCGCCGCAACTTCTAGAAAGCCATAGCCTGGTGCTGTTTTTAATTTGTATGCTGTTAGAAAGTGTTTACCACCAGCAATCAAGTCTTCTTCTTTAAGACTTAAATCCGCGTAACGATTCGATTGATCCATTAGGAGATCCTCCAAGGTTTATTTTCGGAAGATATTCCCCTCCGACGCGGCGAATTGTACACGGCGCAAGTATCATGTACAATCAAAGCTGATGATGACTTGCATAAGTTTTTCTTATACCATGTGCCCATGGCATTTACATTTAAACAATTAAAGATATTTTCAACCGTGGCAGAATATCAAAGTTACACCATTGCTGCCAAATCATTATTCTTAACCCAACCGGCAGTATCTATGCAAATTAAGCAGCTTGAAGAATATGTGGGTATGCCCTTGTTTGAAAGGGTGGGTAAACAAATTGCATTGACCGAAGCAGGGCGAGAACTATTGACGTATGCGGAATCCATCGCACACCAAATGAACGAAGCCAAATTGATGTTGGATGAACTCAAAGGTGTGGAGCGTGGGCGTTTGCATCTGACCATGGCATCCACAGCTAACTATTTTGCCCCACAATTGATTGCAGCTTTTAAGCATAAATTCCCTAAAGCTGAAATTATTTTGGATGTAACCAACCGTTCTGGTTTGGTGGATGCAGTGGAGCATAACCACACCGATATGGCGATTATGGGCAAACCACCATCGGGGCATCACTTGAAAGGTATTCCTTTTATGGATAACCCCTTGGTGGTGATTGCATCACCTTCACATCCTTTGGTGCACCAGCAACCCATTTTATTATCCGATTTAGCGGATGAACCTTTTATTGTGCGCGAAGCTGCATCAGGTACGCGTATGGCAACTGAACGTTTTTTTGAACAGCATGGATTAGAACTCATTGCAGGTATGGAAATGAATCGGTCAGAAGCGATTAAACAGGCTGTGATGGCTGAACTTGGTTTGGGTATTGTATCCTTGCATACGATTGAAATGGAATTGGCACTCAAGCGACTGGTTGTGCTGGAAGTTGAAGATTTCCCCATCAAACGACAATGGCATATTGTGTACCGTGAAGGCAAACGTTTTGCTGCTATTCCTGAAGCGTTTAAAAGTTTTGTTTTAGAACAAGCTGAAGCCGTGTTGACACTACCAAATTATTGATGTTCTTGCTGATATAATGCATTCATACGTTGTATAAGTTGAGGTAAAATGTTCATGCGCCCATGTTTAAGCTGCATGCGTAGGCGTGGGTATGCAGCATATTGTGGGTCATCGTTTTCTGGCCAATTGATCACTTGCTCAATTCTACCCTTGTGTAAGACATTGGAAAATTCTGCATTTAAGCGTTCAAGTGATTGTTCAGATAAAACATTGTTTAAACGCAGCAGCACCGTTTGTCCAACGTATCGAAAGCTGTGATAGTTGGCATAATACTTAGCAATATGATTGACCGCATCCTGCGCATTATCGGTGTGATAAATTAAACCCAAATCATCAGGGCTAATTAACCCATCATCCAGCAGTCTACGCACCCAAGAGTTGAGAAAAGGTCCCCAGAAATCATCACCCGGTGCCTCAAGCATCACCACGGGAATAGGGGGATTGCGCCCTGTTTGTAATAAAGTTAATAGTTCAAAGCTTTCATCAAATGTACCAAAACCACCAGGGGTGAGAATCACAGCATCACTTTCTTTAAGAAAAAAGAACTTTCGTGTAAAAAAGTATTGGCATTCAAAACTGCGTGGGGATTGATGTACAACTGGATTAAGCTGTTGTTCCATGGGTAAGTTGATACCAATACCAAAAGATACATCGCGCCCTGCACCTTCATTGGCGGCTTGCATCATGCCGGGGCCACCACCTGTAATCACCATAAAGCCAGCATCTTTTAATGCTTTGCCACATGCTTTGGCCTGTTGGTATTGCGGATGTTTTTCCTTGGTGCGGGCAGAACCAAACACACTGACTTTTCGCCATGCTTGATAAGGTTTAAACACTTCTAAGCCTTGGCGCATTTCAGCCAAGACACGGCTTATCATTTTGAAATCGTGCTCAGGTAGTTCAGTGGCGATAAGTGCTTCTGCCTCATCCATCAACGCTTGTTTGAAGGGTGTGTTTGCTGGTTGCTGGTTACTCATTGTGCGGCTTGGATAATAATATCAATACGGCGGTTGAGTGCGCGCCCCTTTTTATACATATTGGTGGCAATGGGTTTCACCTCACCATAACCCAAAGCTTTGATGCGTTCGCTATCAATACCCGCAGCAATCAAAAATTCTTGCACAGCTTCTGCGCGACCAAGAGAAAGCTTGCGATTTTCTTTGGCATCGCCAGAGCTATCGGTATGTCCTTCAATAATGATGTTGCGTTCAGGGTATAAATCCAATGCTTCTTTGATGCGTCCAAGGAAGTCAAAGTATTGACCATCAACTTTACTGCTATTGGAACCAAACCTAATTTTCTTGGCACGAATCATGAGTGAACCATCAAGGTTTGCGATAATTTCTACTTCACCTTTTTGAAACAAGTCACGCACTTTCTGTTGTCGTTTCTTCTCAAAGGTTTCACGTTCAAGTTTACTGTTAAATGAAGCTTTGATGTTGGCAACTTTGGCTTGAAACCCTTGTTGATCTTTAAGGCGTTGCTCATGTAAGCGTTGCTCAAGTTTCTCTTGAAACATTTCATTGGTGTTTGCCAAGTCATCAGCATGTGCTTGACGTTCTTGGATGAAATCATGTTGTATTTTTTGCACATGTTTTAATAGTTCATCACTAGAAATATCGACTTCTACATTATCAAAATCCAATGGGATATGCATGGCTTTGGCAAGGTTTAACCTGTCTTGTTTGGCGGCTAAGAAGAGTTTTTCATAGGTGCCTTGGTAGCGTTTCCAGTCTTTAACTTTAATGGCTATTTTCTGTGAATATACCGCCATTTCAAGTGCATAACCTATCTTTTCAGGGCGAGGAATGGCTTCACGTTTATCTTTGGGTTGTATGATGTTTTCCGCATAAGTTTCAAGTTGTTCAAAGGCTTGGTCAGCTTCACCATAAGTTTTTGGTGCATATTCTTTGGCGTTGGTGCTTCTAGCCTGTGACAATGCGCGTTCAGTCTGTTCAATCAAACCGGGCATGGCTGCATCAATGGTCTTATTAAAAAATATGGTAGCTTTTTTGGCTGCTTGCCGAGCTTGATTGAGTTTTCCTTTTTCTGTGGCACTGATAGCGATAGTCATTTGAGCTTGTGCATCATGGGATAAGGTTTGCACATTTGGCTCAGGTAAACTTTGTGGATTGTGGTGATAGACCAGGGCTTTGTTGGCTTGTTTTTCCAAGTTCAAAAGTTCAGGAAAGGTCTGTTTAAATGATAATGCATTGTTTTTCGCATCGTTGAGTGTGGTTAATGTTTTATCAATCGTACGTTGCAATGGGTTTGAAGGTTGGTCTTGTTGGTCAAAGCCGCTTTGCTCTTCCGCGGCGAGCATGGATGCCCCCTGAAATGCTTTGACGCGTTTCATGGTTGCTGGTGCAAAACGGGCTTGCCCACTTTTCTCAAAGCTTTCAACCTGTTGATTCATTTCTTCGTATGTGGCGGCGTTACCCAAAGAAGCGAAGCTGAGCAGGAATAAAACAAAAAAGAAATGTTTCATGGTTTACCCCAAATCCAACATATGATTTAATGACACCAAAGCCATGTCTTGTTGTGATTGAGGCACAGACACTTGATGATACTGCTTATCACCAAGGATTTCCTGCATCGCCCAGCAAAGGTGCGGTGGGTCGGTACGAAACATGGTAGAGCACATGCTCACCGTGGGTGATAAAAACCAAATCTGATGTTCAGGGTGGTTAATGCGCAAGCGGTTGACTAAGTTAAGTTCGGTTGCCACCGCAAATTTGCTGCCTTGGGGTGCAGCGGCAACATATTTGATAATCATTTCTGTGGAACCGACAAAATCGGAAGTTTCGCAAACCTCACGCGAGCATTCAGGGTGGGCTAAGATTTGAATATCAGGGTGATTGTTACGCATGGTAGTAGCATGTTCGGCTTTAAAAAGCTGATGCACTGAGCAAAAACCTTTCCATAATATTAATTTGGCATTTTTGATGCTTTCTTCGTCATTACCGCCCATAGGTTTGAACGGATCCCAAACAATCATATCTTCATCGCTGATGCCCATGGTGAGTGCTGTATTCTCTCCCAAATGTTGGTCAGGGAAAAATAAAATCTTTTCGCGTTTGTCCCATGCCCAAGTCATCACGCGCTTGGCATTACCCGATGTGCAAACTATGCCTTGATGTTCGCCGCAGAAGGCTTTGAGCGCAGCCGTTGAATTGATGTAGGTCACTGGGGTGACGCTCTCATCAGGGTTGATGACGCTAGCTAATTCATGCCAACAGCGTTGCACCTGTTCATCATCTGCCATATCCGCCATGGAGCAGCCCGCGGCAGGGTCAGGCAGAATCACCGTTTGTGTATCATCGGTGAGCACATCTGCCATTTCGGCCATAAAATGTACGCCGCAGAAAATAATGTAGGGAGCTTTGGTTTTGGCGGCTTCTTGGGCAAGCTTTAAGGAATCGCCAGTGATATCGGCAAAGCCAATCACTTCTTCGCGTTGATAATGATGCCCTAAAATTAATAAGTTTTCGCCAAGCTCGGCACGCAGCTCATGAATGCGTTTAATCACTTCTTCTTCAGGGAGTTCATACAGCCCTTGCATTGAAAAGTTCATGTTTTGTTTGGGTCTTGGTTTACAAATATCAACTGTCATAGGGGTGATACTGAAAAACAGATGGAGCATGTCAAACATTTGCATAGGTTTGGCGTATGAATCAAGTGTTAGAGATACGATTTCCCCACCCCAGCCAAGCCAATGAAGATGGTTTGCTGGCGATGGGTGGCGACTTAAATCCTGAGACATTATTGCAGGCTTATGGCATGGGCATTTTCCCTTGGTATGCAGAGGGTGAACCAATTTTATGGTGGTCACCTGACCCTAGAACGGTACTTTTCCCAGAAAAGTTTCACCGCTCTACACGCCTCAAACGCCGCCTCAAACAAAGCAGATATCATGCTTATATGGATAAAGATTTTGAAGCGGTGATAACGGCATGTGCAGCACCGAGAAGGGAAAAAGATGGCACAATGGGTGGAACATGGATTTTGCCAGAGATGATTGAAGCCTATTCACGGCTTTTTGTTTTGGGTTATGCCCATTCGTTTGAGGTTTATGATGAGGGTGAGCTTATTGGCGGGCTTTATGGGGTGCGTTTAAATGATGTGTTCTTTGCCGAATCCATGTTTAGCAGACAACGCGATGGCTCAAAAATGGCGATGTCCTACCTTTGTGATTGGGCGATAGCCGAGGGTATCACCATGATTGATTGCCAAATGTCTACCGATCATTTGCTAAGCCTGGGTGCTGAAAATGTTTCAAGAGAAAGATTTTTAGCGTTGTTAAATGTTCATGCAAAAGGTTGACGCTATTTGGTATAACAATTAATCTGTACCTCATGTTCAGTAAAGAAAGGTTAAAATATGTCATAGCACTTTGTTGCTTGGTGCTTTTAGCAGGTTGTTCCTCATCAAGGGTGTCACTTATTCACCAGCCTAAATTACTTCACTTCTCAACGCCTGAAACATCGGGAGGCTTTGCCGAAGGAAATGTCATTGTTTCTACTGCTTTTAAAGAGCCCGAATATGAATTTGGTTTTATAGAAACAGACTCTCTAATAGCTACTTCAAACCTTGTTACGAGCACTCAAGAAAGCATAAAAAAGCGAGATAAGAAGCTCAACTTCTTAATCAATTTTGGCTTGCTCGAAAACATGGATGCTTACCTTGATGTCTATGGCATCCTAGGGCTAAAGATTCAATTGCTTGGCGGATCAAAACTTATAAAAGATGAAGGATTAAAATTTAGTTTAAGTGCAAAGTACGGGCAGTTTGAAAGTAAAAATCAGGGCTATAATATTGTTGAAAAAACGTTTGATTCACTGTTTAATACTGGGGTAAATGTTGCTAATACTGAAACAGCAACCAAATTGTTCGATATATCTGCAAATACTGGCTATCGGTACAGCCCCAATCATCTTACCTATATCAATACCTTTATGAGTAACGAAGACTTCACAGGAAGACTTTGGTCAGACCGAGAGGCGATTTATAGGAGCGTAAAAACAACCAGTAAATCGTTTGGCATATTGCTTGGCTACCAGTATTCCACCGATTCTGATATTTTTTATATCGTAGAAGCTGGTGCTGCTAAAACATCATGGTCAAACCGAGGTCATGTCTGGTCTTTCCCTTTTGGCTTGAGTTATGGCAGGTCTTGGTAAGGTTAAAGAAGTTTGACTTTATATATATAGGTATTATCGTGCCGCCTCGCTGCGAAAGTAGTGAAACTAAAATAACCTTGCTTTGAACGCGCCTAAAAATGTTTCAAAGCAAAGATTATCGCAAAGATAATCATACCAAGAGGAGCGCTATGTATTACGAAACAGTGTTTATCGTAAACCCTGATATCTCTCAGGAAAATACCGAAACAATGACCAATGAGTTGGTCGATAAAATTGAAAAAGCTGGAGCCCGTATCGTGAAACGCGAATACTGGGGTTCTCGTCCACTTGCTTATTCTATCCAAAAACGTAATCGCGGACATTATTCATTACTTGTTACTGATGGTGCTGCGGACGTGTCTAAAATGATTGATGAGACTTTGCGCCTTGATGAACGCGTGATGCGCTTTTTGACCACAAGCATTACTGAACTTTCTGATGAGCCTTCGCCGCTATTGCGTCGTCGCGTTGCTGCATCTGAAGACAAACCTACAGAAGAAAAAGCTGAAGCTAAGTCTGAAGAAACACCAACTGAAAAAGCAACTGAAGCCGAGTCTGAAACTAAAGCCGAAGAAAAAACTGAAGCTAAGTCTGAAGAAGCACCAGTTGAAAAAGCAACTGAAGCTAAAGCAGAAGCAGAGCCTAAGAAAGCACCTGCTAAAAAGGCTACAGTAAAGAAAGAAGCTAAAGCCGAAGAAGCGACAGAGGAAAAAGCTGAAGACTAATTGTGTCAAGCTTCATGGTATCATTGATGATATTCATGATCGCTGGATGCCAGATGGAAGCCTTGCAGTGGTTGCATCTTTAATCGTTGAACGTCCACATTTGGGTCAAAAAAGAGCCACAATGATAAACGAACAACCGATGCCACTACGCGCCGAAGGTGAACACGCTGAATCTTTGATTAAACTTAAAGGTCAGGCCGTGAACATACAAGGTGAGCTTCGCCGCCGTTACTATAGCCGAGATGGGCAGCAACGGTGGGGACAGGTTGAAATTTGGATTAGTCAAATTAGCCAATCAAATTTAGGAGAATAAGAATGAGTGAAGAAAATACAGTAAAAAAAGAAGCGGCAGCACCAGCAGCAAGAACTGCTGATTCTCGTCCTGCTCGCCCTACACGTGAAGGTGGTCGTCCAGAGCGTCCACAACGTCGTGGACCAGGTGGCCGTGGTGGAAAATTCCAGCGTCGTCGTAAATTCTGCAAATTTTGTGCAGACACAAGTTTAAACATTGATCACAAAGACCCTGTGCTTTTGGGACAGTTCATTTCAGAACGTTCTAAAATCATTCCGTCTCGCGTGACAAGCACATGTGCAAAACATCAACGTCAATTAACGACTGCGATTAAACGCGCACGTGTATTGGCATTGTTATCGTTTACACCTTTGCATAATAAGTAAGCGTTCGCACACTCGCTTGATTATTCATTGATGAGTCCAGAGCCCAGCCCAACAGGCGCACCTATGCCGAAAGTGGTTGATTTATTTTTAACAAATCGGGTGCTTTGTGCTGTGTTGGCAGTCATGATGTTAACGTCGGCATATTGGTTCAATATGTTGGTTGGAAACTTAAGAATGGTAGCTTTTGTATTCTTAATGTTTGGTGTGTTATTGCACCTTGCTGTTCCAAGTTTGTTTGCTTTGGTCAGCTTGGGTGGTGGTTTGAAATATAGCCTTCAAGCCGGTGGAATAGCAGCAATACTGTTGTTTGTTCTTTCATCGGGAAGCTTGAATACAGTGCTTGTGTTTATATTGCTGTTTGTTGTGCTTCCTGCATTTGCTGTTCAGGTGATGCAGCAAAAAGGTTTGGGTCAGGCAGGCTGGATACTGGCTTTGGTTTTGTTTTTCGGTGTTGCATTTGCCATGATGGTAAGTGCGGGATCGCAAGATGTGGAAGCTTTTGTACATCAGCAGTTTCAACCTGTGTTTGATACGATGATTTCAAGGATTCCGCCAGGTGCGAAGTCAGACATTATTGCGATGCAAGGTTTGCAAAGCATGATGGTGAAAGTGTTTCCGGGCTTTTTTATTTTTGGTTTGTGGATTATTTGGTGGAGTGATTTAATTTTTGCGCGTAAAGTTGCGCAGAAATATGGTTTCTACCAAGGTGAAGAAAAGGATGTGTTATCCTTTTCGCTACCGAAAACATTAGCTTTTGTATTGTTGATTTTTTTAGGATTTGCTAATTTAGCAGACGGAAATTTACAGTATTTAGCCTTGAGCGGTGTGATGATGTTAGCAGGTATGCTTGCGGTGCAAGGTGTGGTGGTTGCTCACGCTTGGCTGAAAAGCCGTAGTATGATGAGTACCATACTTGTGATGTATGTGATGTTGTTTTTTTGGTCTTTTGTGGTTGTTGTTTTTGCGCTGCTTGGACTGGTTGATATTTGGTTTAATTTTCGTCGGAACATAGTTCCGACAACAGGAGAAAAATGATGGATTTAATTCTTTTGGAACGTGTAGAAGGTCTAGGTAATGTCGGTGACGAAGTTAAAGTTCGTGATGGGTATGGTCGTAACTTTTTGCTACCTAACAATAAAGCGGTATCTGCAAATGCAAGTAACCGTAAAGTATTTGAACGTCGCCGTTCAGTACTAGAAGAGCAGCAACGTACTGTGCTAGAAACAGCACAAGCTGAAGCTGAAAAAATGTCTTCATTGGACCTAACCGTGGTTCGTGCGACATCAGATGGTAAACATTTGTATGGTTCTATTGGCTCGAATGAGTTGGCAGAATTGATTAGTGCGGAAGGTTATGATGTTGCGCGCCGTGATATTTTACAAGACGCACCTATCAAAGAAGTAGGCGAACAAGAATTTCGTGTTCGTTTGCACCCTGATGTAGTTGCAACGATTAAAATCACAGTGGAAGCTGAAGCTACTTGATTGAAGACGGAGATACCTCGCCGCGTGAGTTAAACTTACGCGAGCGAGTTCCTCCTCATGCTCGTGATGCTGAGTGTGCAGTGTTGGGTGGGGTTATGCTTGACCCAGAAGCTTTAGAGCGACTTGAGGGCATTCTTGTGCCTGAGCATTTTTATGTGGCTGCCAATGGCTTTATATTTCATGCGATTCTTTCCCTTGCGGGTCAAAACAACCCTGTTGATGCGCTGACTGTTAAAGATTACTTGGAACGTTCAGGTGAATTGGAACAGTGCGGTGGAGAAACCTATTTGGGTGACTTGATTTCGCTCATACCAACCTCTGCGAATGTAAGGCATTATGCTGAAATCGTGCGTGAACGCGCTATTTTACGTCAACTGTTAAAAGTATGCACAAAAATTTCACAAGAAGTTTATGAAAATCCCATTAAACCTGTGGGTGAGCATTTGGATGCGTCCGAATCACAAATGTTGGCTGTGGCGGAAAGCTTTAGCTCAACCAAACCAACATTTCAAAACCTTAAAGACCTTATTAAAGAAGGTTATGAAGAGTTACAACGTCGTTATGATGACCAACGTAAAATCACAGGTGTTGCCACGGGTTTTACGGACTTGGATGAAAAAACAGCAGGTTTGCAACGTGGTGATTTGATCGTGATTGCAGGTCGTCCAAGTATGGGTAAAACTGCATTTGTGATGAACTTAGCACAAAATGCAGCGATTCGTGATGTTGAACCGAATGCCGTTGCTGTGTTCTCACTTGAAATGTCGGCGCAACAAATCGGTATGCGACTATTGGCAGCAGAATCGCGTGTAGACATGTCTAAAATGCGGACAGGAAGCTTTGCCACAGATGATTGGCGTAAGCTTGCATCAGGCACAGGAAAACTTTCTGAAGCTGCGATATTTGTTGATGATACGCCAGGTATATCTGTGCTTGAAGTACGCTCCAAATGCCGCCGTTTAAAACGTGAACAAGGCCGCTTGGATTTGGTCTTGATTGATTATCTGCAACTGATGACGGGCAATGCCAACGCGGATCGAAAAGATTTGGAAATCAGTGAAATGACACGTTCTCTCAAAGGTTTAGCCAAAGAGTTGGATGTACCGATTATTATATTATCTCAGCTTAACCGTTCTTTGGAATCGCGCGCGGATAAACGCCCAATGATGTCAGATTTGCGAGAATCGGGTGCGATTGAGCAAGATGCCGATGTGATTATGTTTATTTATCGTGATGAGGTTTATAATAAAAAGCCTGAAAATGAAGGTTTGGCTGAAATTATTATTGCGAAACAACGGAATGGGCCGATTGGTACAACACGCCTTACATTTTTAAAAGAATTTACGCGTTTCGAAAACTTTTCGGGTGAACATTCAGGGTTTTAGTTACCCTTTACTGGGCTTTAAGGTCTAAAATACCAAGGTTGGTGGCTTCAAATACAGCTTCTGTGCGTGATGAGACTTCAAGCTTCTTATAAACATTACGAATATGGGTGCGTACAGTATTCACCGACATTTTTAAAATATCTGCAATTTCATCATAACTATACCCTTTAGCAATCCACTTAAGCACGTCATGCTCGCGCGCTGTAAGAGGACTTTTGACTTGTTGTTCAGGAGGTTGGCGACTTAGGTTGAATCGTTTAAGTAAAAAGCGGGCAACTTCAGGGCTAATGGCAGATTCGCCGCGCATAACAGTAAGAATGGCATCGGCTAATGTTTCAAAAGCTTGGCGCTTGAGTAAGTAACCACTTGCACCAGCTTCTAAGGCTTCAACGACATGTTCTTCATCGGCATACATGGTGACCACTAAAATTTCGATATTAGGATACAATTGTTTGGCTTCACGAATAACTTGCACACCATGCCCATCGGGAAGCCCCAAGTCAGAGACGAGAATATCAGGCTGGTGTTCGCCCAGAGCCTTGATGGCCTCTTTACACGAAGCAACAGCATCGACCAAAGATAATTGCGGGTGTATATCAATGGCTGCCGCTAAATGTTCGCGTGCTGGTCGCTCATCTTCAAGCAAAAGTACACTATGATTTTTTGGCAAGTTCATGGCTGAATTAAGCTTTTTCCTCAGAAAGTGTTGGGTCAAATCGGTTGTTTAAATAGGCAATAATATCATTGGATTCATACAGCCAAATGGTTTCTTCACCTTCATCAATACGCAAGCATGGTACTTTAATGGCGCCACCTTCTTTTTCTAAAGTGTTTCTGTGCTCTCCACCACGGACCTGTGCATCGCAATATTCCATGGGCAAGTTCAGACGGCGAATATGACGGCGAACTTTGATGCAAAAGGGGCAAGCAAAATACTGGTATAATGACATATGCTGCACTTCTGCATTCACTTGTTCTTGTTCGTCAGGGCTACGTTTCACTTTGGCTGGTGTGGTGATAAAGCTGATAAGCGCCATCAGTCCACCTACACCTTCACGAAAAATCTTTAAAAGAATTGCTTTAATCATGATTACCCCATGCTCAGTCTGTTCAGGCAAAAGACTACGGATTTAAATCACAATGGCACTATTTTTTAAATACAATGTTGTATTGACATTTTTAGCTTTATTTGTAAGGTGACTAGCCTTTTTACGACATATTGATATGGAGATTCATCATGGCTTCTAAGCAAGATATTGCATGTTACTCACCTGGTTTAGCAGGGATTCCTGTGGCTGAGTCAGGTGTGTCTACGATTGACGGGCAAAAAGGTATGCTTGCATATCGTGGCATGGATATCGAAGAATTAGCTGAGCAGTCTTCCTATGAAGAAACGTCATACTTATTGATTTATGGAAGGCTACCCACGGCTGATGAATTGGCAAAATGGGATGAGGAACTTCGTTACCATCGCACCATTAAGTTTCGTGTTCGTGATGTCATCAAATGTTTTCCTGAATCGGCTCACCCTATGGATGCACTTCAAGCTTGTGTTGCGGTGCTGGGCATGTTTTACCCCATTGAGTCAGGGTTAAACCAAACGCTAGAAGAAGATGAAATTCGCCAAGTATATCTGCGTTTGATTGCCAAGCTTCCTACGATTGTTGCAGCACATGCACGGATGCGGAAAGGAGATGACCCGATTCCTCCGCGCACTGACTTATCTCATGCCGCAAACTTTTTATACATGCTAACAGGCAATGTGCCTAGCCCTTTGGCTGAGCGAATTATGGATGTGGCATTGATTGTACATGCCGAACACACCATGAATGCCAGTACATTCTCGACCATGGTTGTTGCTTCATCTCAAGCTGACCCTTATTCATCGATTAGCGCAGCGATAGGCTCATTATCGGGTGCACTGCATGGCGGAGCCAATGAAGATGTGTTGTACATGTTGGATGAAATTGGTTCCTTGGATAAAGCAGAGCATTATTTGCAAAATAAACTCAAGAACAAAGAAAAAATTGCAGGTTTAGGGCATAGAATTTACAAAACCAAAGACCCAAGAGCGACCTTATTACAAAAACTATACCATAAATTAGCTTTGGAGTTGGGTGAAGACCCGACCTATGAAATTGCAAAATATATTGAGCAGTTCTCTAAAGAAACACTAGGCAAGAAAGGTATTTGCCCCAATGTGGATTTTTATTCAGGCATTGTTTATCGTAAGTTAGGTATTGAAACAGACTTATTTACGCCTGTGTTTGCGGTATCACGTGTTGCAGGTTGGCTTGCACACTGGCGTGAGCAGTTGACAGATGGTCGCATTTATCGGCCTATGCAAATTTATAATGGTCAAAACAATCAAGCATATATTCCGATTGAGAAGCGTTAAATTAAGGAAACTTGCCCATGGCTGATATTGATGAGTTGAGTATTTAGGCTTTCAATGTCAGTAGTTGGCACATCAATGCTGAGTGATATGCGCGTTGTATAATTTTTCTGTTGAATGACAATGTTATGTGTTTCAAACAAGTGTTTAATATTAGTTTCTAAGTTGTAATCAAAGGTGACTACAAATGTTTTACTTTCCACAAGCGTTATCACTTCAAGCTTATCCATAGCAAGGCTAGCTGAACTGGAATAAGCACGAACCAGACCACCTGCGCCCAACTTGATGCCGCCAAAATAACGCACCACCACCAATGCAATCTCGCCCACATGTTTATGCTGCAATACATTTAGAATGGGTTTACCTGCTGTGCCTGATGGTTCACCATCATCACTAAAGCCAATATCTGTGGTGGCTGTGGGGTGACCTGCGATATATGCCCAGCAATGGTGTCTGGCATCAGGGTATTGTTTTTTAATAGCTTCGATAAAAGCCTTGGCTTCCTCTTTATTTTTAACCCTTTGGATATGTGTAATAAAGCGGCTTTTTTTAATGACTTGCTCATCACAAAGTGATGCCATAGGGACATCATAATTCATAGTTTATGATGTTTTAAGGTGGGAAGTTGCTGGCGAATATTGGATAAGTGTTGGTAGGATAATGCAGCTGTGAGAATACCTTCACCATGTTCTAATTCGGCGAGCACTTCACCCCAAGGGTCAATGATTAAACTATGACCGTAAGTTTCACGGTTATCTTGATGTGCGCCGACTTGCCCTGCTGCAAGGGTGTAGCTCTGATTCTCAATGGCTCTGGCTCTGAGCAATGTTTCCCAGTGGGCTTTGCCCGTAGGCACGGTAAATGCGGCAGGTACGGTCAAGATATTGCAGCCTTGTTTACTGTATGCGCGGTACAATTCTGGAAAGCGTAGGTCATAACAAATAGATAACCCTACTTTCCACGTATCACCACAACTGACTGTTGTGGGTTGATGTCCTGCTGTAATGGTCGCGGATTCCTGCCATGATTCACTGCCTAAATCCGCATCAAACAAATGTATTTTTTTGTATGTTTTAACCAACTTTCCATCAGGTGAAAATATGGGGCATTGGTTAAAGTATTTATTGGGGTTGTCTTTATCGGGTACAAGTAGCGAGCCTGCAACAAGCCAGCATTGATGTTGCTTAGCAAGCTGGCTAAAAAAATTAAATATACCTTGGATTGTTTCAGGTCGTGTTGCTTGTTGCTTTAGACCGGTATTATTGGTGATGAGTAGTGCATTTTCAGGTAGAACAAGTAAGTCGATATTTGGGGTGTTGTTATCCAATAATGCTTGGATTGTTTGCATATTATCAACAATACTGTCGCTGCTATTCAACTGCATACATGCAGCGACACATGTTTGTTTAATTATCACTAGCTTCTTGCTTAGCTTTTTCGCGAGCTTTTTTGTCTGCTTTTATTCTTTTTTTATTGAATGCTTCATTTTTAACCGAACTTATGCGCCCGGGAACATGCTCTTTGGCATCAATGCTTGGTTTGGTATCGGTAAAAATAATTTCACCATACTCGTTGATGACTTTATATAATTCTGCGTGGACAAGGTTTGGTATGGTCAAGAACAAACTAAGAAAAATATATTTATACATAACGTCCCACTCCCAAGTATTGCCCCATATTAGCCTTTTCATCTAATACGGGAAGCAGTTTATTGTCGCAAGCAGACATGATGGTCATCATGCCGGGGCCATGACCTGCAAGTGGTGAATCGGAATGTATCACCATGCCAATAGTCACTGCATCTCGCCTGAATGTTCGCCCATAATTATTGTCATGATCGAGCACAGCAACAAAATCACCAAATCTAAGTTTATCCAGCCCATGCTCTTTGACCATATCTTTATCATGGCAAAGAATATCATAATCACCCGTGGTGACGGATAGCGCACCAATGCCCGAACCCATCGCATAGTTGGGCACAATCACATTCACAGGCACTTCAATTTGACCCTCTGCGTTTTCCTTTAGCCCCATTTTTTCAAGCAAGTCAGGGTCGATATTGTAAATATATACATTATCATGGTCGGTAAACTTCAGTCCTTGCCCAAAGCCTTTAATCATAAACTTATCATCGCAGGTCAGTTTATCCAAAGTTGCATCAGGAAAATCAATCATCAAATGGTTCACACCACCATGGTGACCAAGTACGGTGCCAACTGCACCCTTGGCTTCGCCTGAAATGACTCGAGCTTGATTGCCACAGCAAGCATGAAACTGATAACCATCTTCAGACTTACGGTTTTTATGGCTAAGTGTTGAAGAAACGCCTGGTTCGATATGTTCACCAGCCCAACCAAACACAGAATCACCGACTTTTACATTATAAGTGATACCACCAGTCGAAGGCCAAGAAAAGACTTCACCTTGGCTGCCTACCTCAAAAGGTGCCCACATTTGTGCAGGGGATACACCGCCTTGCACGCCAGTCATCACCAGTTGATTACGATTCGTCTTTAAGCTCATGTTGTTCTCCAATGTCTGCGTCTTCCAATAAATGTTCAGGAATTTCTTTTTTGGCTTTGCCTGAAAGGTCAGCCAATGTTTTGACTTGGTTGACTAAGTTGCCACGCCCATCTTTTAGCTGACCGAATGCAGTATCATAGCTTTTTTGTGCACGGCCAAGGTGGGTTTCAATATCTTCAAAAGATTTGATAAATGTAACAAACTTATCATGCAAACTGCCTGCTTGTTTGGTGAGCTTGGCAACATTACCACTCTGCTTTTCATAGCGCCAAAGCTGCTCTACAAGTTTAAGTGTGGCGTACAATGTAGAAGGCGTGACCACGGCAATGTTTTGGGTAAAGGCAGCTTCAAAAATGCTACTGTTGGCTTCAATCGCCATCAAATAGGCACCTTCAATAGGTACAAACATCAACACATAATCAGGCGAGTTAATTTGATGAATATGTTGGTAATCTTTGGCTGAAAGCTCTTGGATATGTTTTTGCAGGCTTTTGACATGCGCTTTTATGGCGGCTTCTTTGTCTTCCTTATTGGCAGCAGACATAGCACGTTCGTAGTCGGTGAGTGACACCTTGGCATCAACAATCACATGTTTCTTGCCGGGCATATTAATGATCACATCAGGGCGTTGACGTTTACCTTCATTATCGGTGAATGACTTTTCACGGTCAAACTCTAACCCTTCACGCAAGCCACTGTTTTCAAGGATGTTTTCTAAAATCATTTCACCCCAATTACCCTGAACCTTGCTATCACTTTTCAGGGCTTGGGTGAGGTTCAAAGCTTCTTGGCTCATTTGTTGGTTCAGTTCTTTGAGCTGGGACAAATGTTGGGAAAGGGCCGAGCGAGCCTCAATATCTTCTTTATGCACCTGCTCCATACGCGCCTTAAACTCAGACATATCTTTTTGCATGGGTTTGATGATGTTGTCTAAAGTCTCTTTGCTGGATTCCGTCATCTTATGTTGTTTTTCTTCAAAGATTTGGTCAGCAAGGTTTTTGAACTCATGGGAAAGTTTGGTTTTCGCATCTTCAAGCAAAGCCAGTTTTTCGATATTGCTCTGTTGCATGAGTTCGTGTTCTGTTTGTAGCTTAGTCAATGAAGTGCTTAAACCTTTATTTTCAGTTTGTAGTTGGCATAACTGTTGCTTTTGTTGTTCAAGTTGTTGGTTAGCCGTGCGCAGTTGTTGCTCAAGGGTGATATTTTCTTTAGCAGTATTATGACTATCTGACAGCTGCTTCTGCAGTGTTTTGTTTTGTTTGGATAATTGTAAAAACCAAGGGAGAAGCAATATAAAAAAGGTGCTGAGAACTGATGAAATATAAAGCCAAATATCCAAGTTGAAAACCTCTCTGTAGTCTGCTAATGGCATAGAATAGGCAAGGATGCTTGGCTTTGCATTAGAAATATAAGGTGTGATAAAAAACACAGGATATTTCAATGCGTGTTATAACAAGTGATTAATCCCACATTTACAATGACTTATACTCACTTCTTGATAAGCTTCGCCTTATGATTTTGCGTCTGAGCCTATTCCTTTTATCGATGCTAACGTGCTCCATGGTTTGGGCGGTTGGTTTTGGCAATGTTGAGAGCAAGAGTTACTTGAGTGAACCTTTGGATATCCGTGTTCCTTTGGTGTTGAGTGATGAAGAGAGAAAAAGTAAACTACAAGTGATGCTGGCAACACCACAAGAGTATAAAACACTTGAGCAAAATATACCAAAAACTTATTCCTTATTACGCGCTGATGTGATAGATGACGATGGTACGCTGTCGGTTAAGGTTTCATCGGTACAAGCCATTGACGAATCATTTTTGACAATTGTTTTGAAGGTACAGCGCGGACGTGGTAATTTTTATAAAAGCATCCAACTTTTTTTGGATCCAGTTTGGCACCAATCAAAACAGCCAGATAACACGAAACCGAATGTAGGCAAAAATGTTGCTACAACGGATGATGTTACACCGATTGAAAGTTCACCTGTAGAAGTCAGTGCCCTGCTGCCAAATGGTTTAGCTGTACCACTTTCTTCGGATTGGGCGAGGCGCACAAGTTATGGCCCAGTCCAATCGGGTGATAATTTGAGTGAAATTGCTTATCGTTTACGCAAGGACAAACGGTTTTCAAATCATCAAGTTATGTTGGCGCTTTTTGATGAGAATCCCCAAGCCTTTGAACGTCAAGATATTAACAGGTTAAAAAAAGGTGCTTTTCTTAACGTGCCTACGCTGCAAGATGTGCAGACTTTTTTAAATTCACCAAACTACCAAGACTTGAAGGAC
Source organism: Ghiorsea sp. (assembly GCA_027055255.1). Taxonomy (GTDB): domain Bacteria; phylum Pseudomonadota; class Zetaproteobacteria; order Mariprofundales; family Mariprofundaceae; genus Ghiorsea. The sequence continues at coordinate 3,006 of JALUNK010000075.1, read as the reverse complement.
ATGTTACAGCGTAAGAAAAAGAAAGTTCAGGAAGTAAACACTAAAAGTGGTGGATATTCAGCTGAACAACCCAAGAGGAAATTTCATAGCAAGGTCTCTCTAGGTATGACAGAAAGTTTGGGTGCTACCAGGAAATCGGATACTTCTATTCATGATGCGGTTATTTTGAGCAGGCTGAAAAAATTGGAGCCGTTGCATGATCAAGTGATGGCATCAAATATCCGTATTGACAGTATTGGTGTAAAGATTGATAGCCTTGCTGAAGAAGTACGTTCACTCCACCAAAAGGTTGAAGCTTTAGCTCAGATGAATCTTGTTCAAAACAATATGACACAAAAAAATAGTCAAGGAGGTTATGGTTGGTGGTGGTTTTTATTCCTTCTGGTTCTGAATATTTTATTGCTGCTTTTCTTCTTGTATCGTAAGCAGCTCCGATCGTGGCAGGATAACTTAGAGAAAGCACAATATAAACATGTTTATGATGTGCCAGAGTTAGAAAAAGAATCGCTTGATGATGTGCCAGAGTTAGAAAAAGAATTATTGGACGATGACCTTATTATGCAACCCGAGTTTGCTGATAATGCACTTGATGGTGACTTATCGGTTTTAGCGAAGAATTCTGATGATCCGACTTCTCCTCCTCACATTATGGACAATGAAATACCTGCGGCAGGTAAAGAAGAAAGTGTGGTTAAAGACCTAGCCGATGAAGAAAAAAATGAGCGTGTGGAAGAGAAGAGTGAGAAAATCTATATTGACCATGCCGCACATTTTGAAGTGGTGATACAGAAAAAAGATTGGGAATCAGCAGAGCTTCACTATCATGGTATGGCTAAGAATGTACAAATGCAACCTAGGATTCAAGCATCGTACATTCAAATGTTACATTATGAAAAGCGTATTATTGATAGAAATAAAAGCCTGTTGAGTTTGTATTCAACGTATGACCAGACGAAATGGAATCATTTTTGTTCATTATTTGATGATGATGTTTGGCATGAACTTCAAGATGAGCGCGTGATTAGTTTTACCGGGGAAGTGCTTGAGTCCGGTATTGAACGCTCTAACCTTGCTGCAGAGGAGATGGACAGCCTTTTGGCGATTTCAGACTTAGACGTGTTAAGTACATCTGAACAAGAACCCTTGGTTACTCAAGATGAAAATAAGGAAGCAAAATCCATTCCTGATGATATTATGGATAAAACTGTGGTGATGAATGCTAAAGATTTAGCGAAATGGAATAGTAACGAAGTAAGCACAGAAGCTAAATTTATGGATACAGAAGATGTTGGGAAGTGGGGTAAGGTTGAAGAAACAACAGATGATGAGTTGATGTTAGAAGTTGATTTTGATGTTGAAGAAGAGTTGAAAGAAAGTGAGCCTGAAGAGGAAAAAGTTGAGTTTACAGAAATAGACGTTGAGTTTACAGGTGAAATTGAGCCTCTCTCAGAGGGCACGCAGAAGTAGTAGTGATTTAGCTGCTTGTTTCGGCAATAACAAATGCCATAGCAGTGCCTGCATCATCGGTTAGAGATACATGAATGTTTATGATATCAAGCTCTTGAGCTTTTAATCTAGCTCTACCATGTAAGTTTATTTCGGGTTTTCCACTATCCAAATAGACGACTTCAATATCTTTCATGGCAAAACCTATAAACCCTGTGCCTAGTGCTTTGGCAACAGCTTCTTTGGCCGCAAAAAACATGGCCAGCCTACGAAAAGTACCGCGTTGTTGTGCCAAACTATATTCATTGGCTGTATAAACACGCTCAATAAAACGTTGACCAAAACGGCTAAGGGATTGCTCAATGCGTTTGATTTGTACAATGTCTGTTCCTATACCAAAAATACTCATGGCAAAAGCATAATGGACATTCCCATTTTTTGAAACACTACGCTAAAATATAGACCTTAATCCGAATGCGGCTTACAGTTCCTTTTTCTTTGAAGGGGTAGGGATTCATGGCTGAAGAATACGATATAGCGATTGTGGGTGCAGGTGTGATTGGTAGCGCCCTAGCATTGAATTTGTCGCAACAAGGTTATCGTATTGCGTTGCTGGATGCACAGCAGCCATCATTGGATGCCACCAACCCAGAGCGTGTGATTGCTTTATCAGAAGGCTCTGCAAGATACATGGACGATTTGGGCGTGTGGCAGAATATCTTGGCGCATGGGGCAGGGTTGATTCAGCATATCCATGTTTCCGAACCTAGTAATACAGGCGCAGTGGACATGCATCATGGTGCTTTAGAACATGCAGATGCTTTGGGTTATGTGCTTGAAATTCGTCATGTGCTTGAACCTGTCCAGCAAGCTTTTCCCGAACATATTACGACTTTTTACCATGCAAAATGCCTAGGTTTTACGCAACATGCGAAAGGCGTATCGCTGCAAATTGAGCAAGATAACAAAGCCTTAGATATTCATGCCAAACTATTGGTAGGGGCAGATGGTACAAACAGCTTTATCCGTAGCTTTGCAGGCATTCAAACCTATGGCTACGACCATAACCGTTTGGGCATTGTTGCATCCATTGCTTGTGAGTATGGGCATGGCAACACAGCCTATGAATGCTTTAAAGAAGATGGACCTTTGGCGCTGCTTCCACTTGCGGATGGTAGATTTTCGTTGGTGTGGTCGGTAGCTCCCAAAACTGCTGTTGAATTGCTGAGTTTAAGTGATGAAGGCTTTTTGCAGATGTTAGCCCATGTGGCGGGTGATGAAGTGATGGCTAAGCTCGGTGGTTTCACAAGCTTAGGTGCGCGCGCGTCGTTTCCACTTGAGCTGAGGGTTGCCAAAGCATTTGCTAAAGGACGGGTGTTGTTGGCGGGTAATGCGGCACACACCATTCATCCTGTGGCAGGGCAGGGTATGAATCTGGGTTTAAGAGATGTGGCGGTGTTGGCGGATATTTTAAGTCAACCGTGGGCAAAGGATTTAAGTAAACCACTGATTGGGCAAACCTATGCAGAGCGCAGAAGGTTAGATACTTTAGCTGTTGCA
>JALUNK010000074.1 GCA_027055255.1 Ghiorsea sp. | reverse complement strand
CATCTGCATACGCACAAACTTCTATCTGCAACTCAGGAAGCTTATTTAAGTAATCATCGTAATAAAATGTCGCAACATCATGCCCCAAACCTTCCATTGATTTTTTAAATCCATCTTGACCTATAGCATTGAACCCTCGTGATTGAATACCATAATCATATTCAAGATCAACATATAACACCTTCAATCAAATCACCTCTCTCTTTATATCAGAACGCAACAGAACATATAAAACATACAGCAATGCCACACCGATAAAGATCAACCGTAACAATGATTCACTCCAAGACTCGCTCATTCCAAATGCTCCATGTAGCAGCACTCCAAAACCTATAAATAACAACATAATAATACCAGAGAGACCTAATTTCTTCCATGGCATAATAAAGTCAAATGATTTTGATAATAGGAAATGATTAGATAGAATAGCACAGCCACCAGCCAGAGCCAAAGCCATTCCAACACCATTTGCTCCCCAACTAGGGACAAACGTTACAATAAATAGTGGCGCTGATATTGCTGCAATCATATTAGGAATAATAAGCTTCTTCGTATCCATACCTGCGTGTGCACGTAACGCATAAACACCTACAATTACACGCGCTAGCTCTGCCAATGCCCCCCATACAATAAACTGCGCTGCTGAAGCAAAGCTTTCATCCAACAATACTAAAGCGATTTCATGAGAGAACGCCATCATAACCCCAACTATGATTAACAAACTACTCAACATCACCGATGCATATTCAGACCAAGCTAGAACTTGTTCATGCTCATTCTCAGATGATATACGCTTATAAAATATTGGGACAAAATATGCACTTATCACTGATTCGAAAGAAGCAATCAAAGCGGCACTCACACCATAACCAATGGTAAACAGTCCCAAAGCTTGCAAACCAATCATCTCTTGAACAAGAAAACGATAGGATTGTGTCTGCACCCACGTCAACAACACTGATATTACAAGAGGCCAAGCAAAACCGAACAACACCATGAGTTTTGCCATGCTTAATCGCAGTGATTTCACATCACTGCTTTTTTCTTTATGTTTTTCTGAGAAGTGAAAAAAAAGCACTCCCCCAACGACTGCCAAGGCAGCCTGACCAATCAGCTGACCCGTCTGCCACAGTTCAGCTCGTGGAGTAAACCAGTACACTAATGAAAATGAAGCTAATAAACTTATGAGAACAGTCACAACGGAAAGAATAACAAACCAACCTCGATAACCAAGCAAGTTCAAAGAGGGTGTGTATGTTTGGTTCAATGTTGCAAAAACAATCGAACACCCCACAAGGGGTATTACCCAAAGTAACGACATTCCTGGCACAGGCGTGTAAACAAAGCTTGCAGCATAAAGCAAAACACTTGCCAAGATTGCAACAACAACTAGATATTCCACATAGTACAACATGTAATGTCTAATTTTCCCGAACTCCACCCAAGTATGTAAGCGTCGATTGATGAACATACCTACTGGATTTACAAAACCAAGCACAAAAAAAGAAATCATCGCAATCAACAGTGCCCAACGCCCTGCCTCTTCTGGTGACAGCACTGCAGTCATAACTCTCAATGAAATCAATGCTAAAAGAGCCTGTGCAACACGCCCTAAAAAAATAATAGTCATAGCTTTTGCTGAAGAATCAACGCTGATTCGTTCAAAACGCTTTCAATCGAGCTATATTTCGGCTTATAATCAAACTGCTGCTCTAGCACCTTATACAATGAATAATAGTGTAATTTGCAACCTGTAGCATTCACGCCTACATCCGCATCCATTATCTCGTAATCTAAGCCAAAAGCATCTTTCATCGCGGATAACAGCTGCTTTTTATCAACAGGGCTACATGTATAACAATCTACGGCTGTATTCTGATGACCCGCTGCCAACAAGCACTCTATTAGCTGATGGAAATCATATGGGTGTAAAAAATCACGAACAATATTTTCTGATGAAGTTTCAAATACTTCCTCATTGAGAATTGCTCGCAACATATCGGTAATAAGAAAGCGTGCAGAGAGATTTTGGCGATGGCTAAAATAATTGAATACGCGCACATCAATGATTCCGTAGTCTGGCATTGCCCTGTGCCTTGCTTCTGCGTACAGCTTAGCTATTGCATACCAGTTTGTATCATCTAAATCGTTGACTGGCACTTGAGCAACACTGTTATTATCTGCTGGCTTAGAAAAAATATCCCCATATACCGCACCACTACTCATAAATATGTATTTACATTCAGGGTGCACCTTAAGATAGTCTAATGCCAGTTGATCATATTCATAAGTAATATCAAAAATAGCTGCGCCCATTTCCTTAGCCCGTGCGGGATCCCCCACGCCAACAAAGTTAATAACCACATCATAATAACCAACCGCAAAATCCGAATAATCTTTGGATATATAATCGTGCTCAATATCAACATCTTGTAACCACGTTTGTACTGCACCTGAGCGACGTGAAAACAATATGCAATGATGCTTTGTATGTGTTGCAAAAGATATAATCAAATCTTTTGCTATTTGGCTAGTTGCTCCAAGAATAGCTATATTCATGAGTCATCCATATCTATAACTGGGGACTGATTTTCAATGGTATTCCCGTATTCCAACCTAGGCCGACATTCTTTAGCATCCGGCATAGAAACTTCCAAAAGATAAGGTCTTGGTGAATCTTTAAAACTTTCAATGATACTTCCAAAACCTTCTAAATCATAAACCAATGCCGACTCCAAGCCATAAGCTTTCCCAATATGCTGAAACTTTGAAGAATAGCCTTGCCAATAACTTGAATCATTTCGACCATCAAAATACATATTTTGAAAGCCTGTAATCATGCCCAATGATTCATTATTCAATACAACCACAAGAATCGGTAGATTTTCTCTCGCAATAATATCCAACTCTTGAATATTCAATTGCGCACCGCCATCACCTGTAATCACAACCACTGGTGCTTTGGAAGCATAGTGAACGCCAATCGACGAAGGTATTGCAAACCCCATGGTTCCCAAGCCTCCTGAATAGTGCATCATCTGTCCTGCCTGTAAACGAAGCGTATGTGCGGCCCACATTTGATTATTTCCCACATCAGCCACGTATTGCAAGTCAGTATCTACAAAAGTTGTGTTTAAAGCATTAAAAAGCTTAAATGGGCTTAAGCGCTGACCCTGATACTCATCAACAAATGTTTTTTCAAAATAATGTCTAACATGGCTGCCCCACTCCGAAGAAGGTTGAATATTTAGTTTGCCGCTTAAACAATACTGAAAAAAACTTTCGCAAGAGGTATGGATAGGCTGCCCACATTCTACCCTGTTATTTAATTGTGCTTGGTCAATATCAATTTGCACAATTTTTGCTTGTTTCGCGAAACTTGCGGCTTGCGCCCCTGTTTGCCGCACATCCATCCGACTACCGACAACCACGAGCAAGTCACACGATTGAACAGCATGATTTGCCGCCCTTGTCCCATATGCTCCAACCATACCCAAATAATTCTTGGTCGCCCTTATTTTCTCACTGCCTTTTAAGCTTGCAACATAAGGAGAATCATAACGATTTAACCACTCTAGCCATTCATAGAAACTTTTTTCATTAACTGCGCCTCCACCAATTAAAAATAGAGGTTTATCAGCACCTTCAATGTGAGGAATCAGTTGTGCTAAGACATCTTGATTACTTTCAACATTCGCACACTTTATTTTATTCGGTTGCACAAGCATATCCACATCCATACGCTGTATATCCATTGGAATATCCAACAAAACAGGTCCGGGACGACCTTGTTGTGCAATATCTATAGCTTTTTGCAAACTTGGCAACAACTCATCAACTGTTCTTACTTGGTGAGCATACTTAGTAATACTTTGTACAATAGAAATAATATCCAATTCTTGGAAACCTTCTTGGCGAACCGCAGACTCTCCTTTTAACTCATGCGTATTCACTTGCCCCGTAATAAATAAACATGGATGACTATCCAACCAACAGTCTGCAATGCCTGTAATTAGGTTTGTCGCACCTGGACCACTTGTCGCTAATGCAACACCCATACTTTGGTGCCTACTTGCCCGTGAAACTGCCCCTGCTGCAAAAGCGGCACCTTGCTCATGGTGCATAGAAATTAGCTCTGTCTTTCCTAGCGTGTTAATGCTATCAACAAGGTGAGCAATCATACCTCCAATAAGTTCAAAGCCATGGTTAATGCCATTCTCTGCTAATACTTGAGCTACAGCATCAGAGGCCTTCACTTATCTCTCCATATCAGCAAACTTGCTCATACTCTCTGCAATAAAATCAAGTTCTGCATGATTTAATCCTGGGTAAATGCCTACCCAAAATGTTTGATTCATTACAATATCTGTATTTACCAAATCACCTGACACCCGATACTTCACATTTTTAAAGTAAGGCTGTTTGGTGAGGTTACCCGCAAATAACAACCGCGAACCAATTTTCTTTTCATCTAGGTGTTTCAATAAGTCCACTCTTGAAAAGGGCGCATCTTCACGCACTGTAATCGGGAAACCAAACCATGAGGGGTCAGATCCCTGTGTTGCTTCAGGTAAAATGAAATATTTATCCAAAGGAGCCAGAGCATCTTTCAAATAATTAAAGTTACGCTTTCTATCTTGAATAAAACCTTCCAACCTATCCATTTGAGCCAAGCCCACAGCAGCCTGCATATCTGATATTTTTAAATTATAGCCAACGTGAGAGTAAATATATTTATGATCATAGCCTTCCGGTAAACCACCCAGCTTCCAGCAAAAACGCTTACCGCATGTATCATCCTTTCCAGGCGCACAAAAACAATCCCTTCCCCAATCTCGAATAGACTCAAGAATCAGTTTGAACTTTCCACTGTTGGTGAACACGGCTCCACCCTCACCCATAGTAATATGATGCGCAGGATAAAAGCTTAATGTAGCAATGTCGCCATAAGTGCCCACCATTTTATCATCATAAGTAGACCCTAACGCATCACAACAATCTTCAATTAGCCAAAGGTTATACTTATCCGCAATACCACGCACTTTCTTCAAATCAAAGGTGTTCCCTAAAGTGTGTGCAACCATAATAGCTTTCGTTTTACTGCTGATCGCAGCTTCAATTTTATCCGCGTCAATGTTGTATGTAGGAATATCAACATCCACAAATACTGGGATACAACCATGCTGAATCACTGGGTTGACCGTCGTTGGAAAACCTGCTGCCACTGAAATCACTTCATCACCAGCTTTCAAGGCTCTATCACCCAGCTTAGGAGACGTTAATGCGCTAAATGCTACAAGATTTGCAGAAGAGCCTGAATTTACAGTCAATACATGTTTTACGCCCAAAAACTCTTTTAATCGTTTTTCAAAAGCATCATTAAAACGACCCGTGGTGAGCCAAGCATCAAGGCTCGCTGCAACCATGTTTTGTAGTTCCTCTTCTCCAATCACTTTACCCGATGGTGGCACAACCGACTTACCGGCCTCAAAAGGCTTTTCAGCATATTGCAGAGCCGCATATTCCGTCACCAAGCTGGCAATTTCTTCTCTGATAGATTCAGTTGTTTTCATGATTCATATCTCGCATATATTCATTAATTTCTTGCAAACACTTTGCCTGTATATCTTCTTTATTTAACCATGCTTGATGCCAATTGATAATTCGTTCTAACGTTTGGTTTAAATGCCAGGTGGGTTGCCATTGCAAACGTGATTTCGCCTTGGATATATCCAATTTAAGAAATCCCGCTTCATGAGGATGATTTCCTTTGTCTAAACCCCAACTTACACCTTTGCCCCACTGCTTAACCATACGATTCAATATCCAATCTACAGGCTTAGCATCTTCTTCATGAGGCCCAAAGTTCCAACCTTCGGCATAATCATTAGGTTGCTCATAAAGCTTTTGAACCAACACCAAATACCCCGAAAGTGGCTCTAATACATGCTGCCACGGTCTAGTTGATTTTGGATTCCGAATAGTGACAGGCTGCTTATTTTCAAATGCTTTTAAAATATCTGGGATTAACCGGTCATCCGACCAATCTCCACCGCCAATCACATTACCTGCTCGTGCGGATGCCAAACCAACCCCTTTATCCTGAATAAACGATCTTCTGTAGGCTGATGTAACCAACTCCGCACAACCCTTACTGCTACTGTAAGGATCATACCCACCCATCGCCTCATCTTCTCGATAGCCCCAAACCCACTCTTTGTTTTCATAACACTTATCTGTGGTCACACTTACGATGGCTTTTAAATTAGGGCAGGAGCGTGCTACCTCCAGCACCTTCACCGTACCCATCACATTGGTTTCATAGGTTTCAATAGGTTCTTTATAAGATAATCGCACTAAAGGTTGCGCAGCCATATGAATTAAGATGTCAGGATTAAATTCAATCATACTTTGCTGTAACTGCTTAAGATTACGAATATCCCCAATTTCAGACGCTACTTTTGACCCAACATCAGCCTCTATGAACAAGCTTGGTTGTGTCTCAGGAGCCAAAGCATAGCCCTGAACTTCGGCACCTAAACTGTGTAGCCATAAAGATAACCAGCTACCTTTAAAACCAGTATGCCCTGTTAGGAAAACTTTTTTACTCTTCCAAAAAGAAGCATCAATCATGGTTCACCAAACTTTCCAAGGAGCTTTCTTTTCTTGCCAAAGTTTTTCCAATGTCATTTTATCATGTAAGGTATCCATAGGCTGCCAAAAACCATGATGTTCATACGCCATCAACTCACCATCATCAGCCAGTGTTTTCAAAGGCTCCTGTTCCCAAATACAGCTATCACTTGAGATGCGCTCTAACACTTTAGGAGAAAGAACAAAGAAGCCACCATTAATCATTGCGCCATCACCTTTGGGCTTCTCTTTAAAGCTATTTACTTTGCCTGATTGAATATCCAAAGCTCCAAAACGCCCTGGTGGGTATGCTGCTGTCAATGTTGCTTGCTTTCCATGCTGCTTATGAAAATCGATACAGGCTGAAATATTAATGTCTCCAACACCATCACCATAAGTAAAACAAAAGGCCTCATCATCTTGAATATAATCGGCCACCCTTGCTAAACGACCACCTGTCATAGAGCTATCACCTGTATCTACAAGCGTAACTGTCCACGGCTCCGAACGCTTTTTGTGCACTTTCATTTGGTTATCCTGCATAGAAAATGTCACATCAGATTGATGTAAGAAGTAATTCGCAAAATACTCTTTAATCATATACCCTTTATAACCGCAGCAAATTACAAAATCATTAATACCATGCGCAGAATACATCTTCATGACATGCCATAAGATGGGTTTACCACCAATCTCTACCATCGGTTTAGGTCTTAAGCTTGTTTCTTCACTTAAACGTGTGCCCAAACCACCTGCAAGAATTACCGCCTTCATAACATGCCCTCTATAGTTTCATAAAGAAACTTAATTTCTTTTGTTAGATTAACCTGACTATTCCCCACAAAAAAGCCATGATCATGCAGGTAATCTGCATTTTTAAGCTCACCATGAATTTCATAGTCAAAATATTGCATCACATCGTTCCGTATAAAATTCCCAGTAACAATCGGTCTGCAATCAATCTTATGCTCTTGCAAACACTGAATAACATCTCGCCTTTTTAACGAAGACGTAGGCTTAATAATCAACGAAAAACCAAACCATGAACTATTATCTATATCTTTCTGGACAAGAAAATCTGAATGTCCTGCAAACAAAGATAGAAACAATTCTGCATTCTTTCTACGTTGCTCAAGAAACCTTGGCAACTTCTTAAGTTGCTCCACCCCAATAGCACCACTCATTTCTACTGGTCTGACATTATACCCAGGAAGAACAAAACGAAAGGACTCTTCAAACCAATCATCACTTTTTGTGCATACTTTATTATCTTTGGGTAAGTTTCTCGTCCAGCCATGTGCCCGAATCGACAAAAGAATATGATACAACTCTTCATCATCAGTGGTTACAAAGCCACCTTCCATTGTTGCCATATGGTGCGAGAAAAATGTTGAAAACGTGCCCATAACACCAAAGCTGCCTGCTTGCTTACCTTGGTACTCTGCGCCCATCGATTCACAGTTGTCTTCTAGAAGAATAATGTCTTTATCATCAATCAAACGTTGAATAGTATTAAAATCATTAGGGTTCCCAAGCAAGTTGACAGCCATAACCATTCGAGTTTTATCAGAAATAGCTTCTTCCAAAGCTTCCATATCATAATTTAAAGTCTCTAAATCAATATCCACAAACTTTAATTTCAAACCATATTGCTGTAGTGGGAAATAGGTTGTCGACCAAGACACGGCGGGGACAATCACCTCATCTCCACGCTGTAACGCTGATGACTTTGTAAAAAAGAGAGCCGCTGTTGCAATCAAATTAGCAGCAGAGCCTGAGCTAACCATCACACTATATTTGCGCCCAACAAACTCAGAGAAGTCGCGCTCAAATTGGGCAACACTATCTCCCATCGTGTAAATATCTTTGTCAATCACAGATTGAATCGCCACAAGTTCTTTTTCATCCCATGTGGATGTTGCTAATGAATATTTTTTCATTGAAATTTCCTTATTTTCATTTTCATTGCCCCATAGATTCTTTTTTCAAAAACATAGTACCAAACGTATGATACTAAAATTATAATGATTAAGGAGTATATAAAACTAAACGTGTCTCCTAGACCACCCACCGTTAAGAAAGAAGTATGCAAAACAAGAAGGTGTATTAAGTACATAGAATAACTGATGCTTCCTATAAACAATAAAGGCTTACACGTTATAATTCTTCCCAAAACACTTGTGTCTTGCAAGAAAACAACAAGCAGAAAAGTCATAAGTGCAATCAAAAGAGGGGAATAAGGAACTAAATTAAATACTAGAACAGGAGACCAATTAAATACTATAGAAACCCATATCATGACAAAAACAGACACACCAACAGCATCAGATGTTATATTTCTTACATTCTCATTAAAAATATTATTAAACTTCTCTCTACCAAAATATGCTATCCCTCCTAGTATAAACATATAACCATATAGCATCGGACTCCACTGAATATCCAAATAATTATCAACTTTATGACCATTAATAAGGTACTGCCCTACACATGTAACCAGAAAGAAAAAACAGCCCAATAAAAGCATGCGCATCAGATTTAACTTGTTAAGCAAATAAAAATTTATAATCAGTCCCAAAGCAACATAATAAAAAAACTCAATTCCTAGTGTCCATTCAACCCCAATAATAGTATTTGAATATTCCGCACTCCAAAAATTCATATAGGTCAAATGAAGCAACCAGTTCAACCACGAAATATCAAAACCTACAGCTCCATGTCCCCAAGAGTTCGCGCCAAGAGGAACACCTATTGCCCCCATAATGAACAAAAGCACAAGCAAGGGCCAGTACGGCACGGACAACCTCATAACTCTTTGAATAATAAAATATTTTAAATTATAATTACTTTTAAAAAATTGATAAAATATCGTATAACCACTGATTACAAAAAACACATCAACACCATATTTCCCCAGTCTACAAGCACATTCCAAGCCTCTGACACATCTCTTAGACCCCCCCTCCAGAGTGAATTAGAAAAACGCTTAAAATAGCAAAAGCCCTCAGCCCTGTGATAAAGTTTGTTTGTTCATAATCCCTAAGAAGCATTTCCTGTCCTTAATTCTTCAAGGTAATAATCATAAGTTTTTTGCATACCATCTCGCAACGATGTTGCTGCCTTCCAACCCAACCGATGTGAACAAGAAACATCCATCAGTTTTTTTCGCATCCCTGCTGGCTTAGATAAGTCATGCGTAAAACTACCTTGATAACCTACAACTTCTGCCCCAACCTCATAATATTCATTGACCGAATAATCAATACCCAAACCAACATTGAGAATGTCAGGGACTTGACTCATATCTGGCATCACAAACACAAGGAAGTCAATTAAGTCATCGACATACATAAATTCACGTCGCGATTCACCATCACCCCAGATATCTACTGTTGTAGCACCTAATTCCTTTGCCTCGTGCATTTTCCGAATCACTGCTGGTACCATATGCGAGCGAACTGCATCAAAATGGTCATAGCGACCATATAAATTACATGGCACAATCGTTTTATACATCAAACCCTTACTTTTTGAGATATATTGGCATAAACGCGCTGAAGTTAACTTTGATAGCGCATACCCTTCATTCGTAGGCTCTAACTCTCCAGTTAAAATATCATTTTCATGCAAAATATCCCTTCCTCGCGGATACATACACGAACTACCTAGATTGATAAATTTTGGGACTCCAGCAGCTAGAGCTGCCATAATCACGTGTGTATTCATCAAAGTGTTTTCAACCAAAAATTCAACAGGTTCATTAATGTTTGCCTGAATACCCCCAACCTTAGCAGCCAAATGAAATACAAAATCAGGTTTTTCCTTCAAAAGGTACCCATTGACTTCCTGCTGATTAAGAAGGTCAAGTTCTTTCCTACTAGGTGTTAACAATTGTACACCTTGCTGCACCTCTAACCGTTCAACAAGGTTTCTGCCAACCATTCCATTAGCACCTGTAATGAATACTTTCATTTTATTCTACAGAGACTGGAATATCATGCCCATGCTCTTTCAACAAGGCATGGCGCTGCGCAACCTTCAAGTCTTCCTCAACCATTTCCGCACACATCTCTTGCACTGTAATTTCTGGTGTCCAGCCCAATTCTTTTTTAGCCTTACTTGGATCTCCCAGCAACGTTTCCACTTCGGCAGGGCGGAAATAACGTGGGTCAATTTGTACAATCACATCTCCCACATTTAATGCAGGTGCTTTATCGCCTTCAATGGCTGCAATAATTCCTTTTTCTTCTAACCCCTCACCTTCAAAACGCATGGTAATACCAAGCTCAGATGCCGACCACTCAATAAACTGACGCACGGAATATTGTACACCTGTAGCAATGACAAAATCATCAGGTTTATCTTGTTGCAACATCATCCACTGCATACGAATATAATCCTTGGCATGCCCCCAATCTCGCAAGGCATCAATATTACCCATAAACAAACACTTCTCTAAACCTTGAGCAATATTTGCTAAACCACGGGTAATTTTACGTGTAACAAACGTTTCACCACGGCGTGGCGACTCATG
>JALUNK010000073.1 GCA_027055255.1 Ghiorsea sp. | reverse complement strand
AAGTAACCCGTGATGAATCATCGGATATGGGTGGCACCATGCGTTTGGGTGGTTATCCATGTGAAGTGATTGAAGATACTTTGGCTGGTCAAGCTTATGGGCAAACTGAGATTCGTGAGCGTCATCGTCATCGCTATGAGTTCAACAATACATATCGAGCGCAGCTTGAAGAAGCAGGTTTGGTGGTTTCAGGTACATTGCCCGATAACTCCTTGGTAGAAATGGTAGAAATCAAAGACCATCCATGGTTTGTTGCTAGTCAATTTCATCCAGAATTTAAATCGCGCCCTTATGCACCACATCCCTTGTTTGCAGGCTTTGTGCAGGCTGCTAAGGCTCAGGCGGAATCATGAAGCAGCATCATATTCAAATCGCCGACTTTAAGGTTGGCAATGATTTACCCTTTGTTCTTTTTGCGGGGCCTTGCGTGATTGAAGGCGAAGATTTTAGCCTAGATGTCGCCAAACAAATTCGTGATATTTGCTTGGATGTGGGCGTTTCTTTGGTGTTTAAGTCCAGTTTTGATAAAGCCAATCGCACCAGTGTGGATGGTTTTCGTGGCCCGGGTTTAGACGAAGGCTTGCGAATTTTGCAACGAGTCAAAGATGAAGTGGGTGTACCGATTATTACGGATGTGCATACACCCGAGCAAGTTGAGCCTGTGGCAAAAGTGGCTGATATTTTACAGACACCTGCATTTTTATGCCGTCAGACTGATTTTATCACGGCAGTCGCCAAAGCGGGCAAACCTGTGAATGTAAAAAAAGGTCAGTTTTTAGCACCGTGGGATATGCCCCATGTGTTAGAAAAAGCGAAATCTACGGGCAATGCAGATATTATGCTGTGTGACCGTGGTACAAGTTTTGGTTACAATAACCTAGTGTCTGACTTTCGCTCATTGATTGTGATGGCGCAAACGGGTGCTCCCGTGGTGTTTGATGCAACGCATTCTGTGCAGCAACCTGGTGGGCTTGGTGGTGCAACAGGTGGCAACCGTGAATATGTGCCTGATTTGGCGCGTGCGGCTGTGGCAGTGGGTGTAGCGGCTGTGTTTATGGAAGTACATCCTGACCCAGACCATGCCAAGTCGGATGGTCCAAACTCTGTAGCATTAGCAGATTTGAAAGGACTGTTAATGACTTTAAAAGATATTGATAAGGTTGTTAAAAAATATTAACCACGAAGGCACGAAGAAAAAAAAGATTTGTTTTTGTTTTGTGTTCTCTGTGACCTCTGTGGTAGAAAGAATTAAATAATGAAAAAGTATCAGCAATGGGGCTGATTAGGAGAAAGAAGTGAGTAAAATTACAAGTGTACATGGACGTGAAATATTTGATTCACGTGGTAATCCAACAGTAGAAGTGGATGTACGATTAGAGTCTGGCGCTTTTGGGCGTGCAGCAGTGCCAAGTGGCGCATCAACAGGTCAACGTGAAGCTGTAGAGCTGCGTGATGGCGAAGCAAGATTAGACGGTAAAGGTGTTCGCAAGGCTGTTGCCTTTGTGAATGGTGAAATTGCGAAAACAGTGGTGGATTTAGACGCGGAAAATCAACGTGGTTTAGACCATACATTGATTGAATTGGACGGCACACCCAACAAAGCACGTTTGGGTGCAAATGCTATTCTGGGTGTTTCTTTGGCTGTGGCTAAAGCACAAGCAGCTGAAGATGAAGTATCATTGTTTGAACACATTGGTGGCAAAAGTGCGGTGTTGATGCCAGTGCCGTGCATGAATGTGATTAATGGTGGTTCTCATGCTGATAACAGCATTGATTTCCAAGAATATATGATTGCACCAGCTGGCGCATCAAGCTTCAGTGAAGCCATGGATATGGGTGCAGAAGTATTTCATGCTTTGCAATCTGTATTACGCAAAGGTGGCCATATTACAGCAGTCGGTGATGAAGGCGGATTTGCTCCAAACCTTCATTCCAATGAAGAAGGTATTACTGTGGTACTTGAAGCCATTGAAAAGACAGGTTTAAAAGCGGGTACAGATATCGTGCTTGCGGCAGATATGGCTGCATCAGAATTTCACAAGCACAATGCATATGTGTTGGCGGGTGAAGGTGGCCGCCGCTTGGATTCTGAAGCTATGGTTGATTTCATTGCAGACCTGTGTCGCCAATATCCAATCGTATCTGTGGAAGATGGTTTGGACGAAAACGATTGGGACGGTTGGAAACTCTTAACCGAGCGTTTGGGCGATAAAGTTCAATTGGTAGGTGATGATTTGTTTGTCACCAACCCTCAAATCTTGCAAGAAGGTATTGATAAAGGCATTGCCAACGCATTGCTGGTGAAAGTGAACCAAATTGGCACGCTTTCTGAAACCATTGAAGCTGTGAAAATGGCGCATGATGCGGGTTATAATTCTATGATGTCACATCGTTCGGGTGAAACTGAAGATACAACGATTGCTGATTTAGCAGTGGCATTGTCATGTGGTCAAATTAAAACGGGTTCAGCTTCTCGTTCAGATCGTATGGCAAAATATAATCAGCTTCTTCGCATTGAAGAAGAGCTTGGTAGCAGAGCGAAATATGCAGGTATGTCTGCATTTTCAAGAGGCTAACATCTGAAAAAGTTTAACTTTAAACAGCTGGGTCGCTGGCTGCTTTTTGCGGTTGGTATCATTATCATTATACTCATGTTTTGGGATTTAGTTTTTTCCAAACATGGGTATTTTGTTTTTCAGGCTGAAAAAAAGGATCATCAGCTGTTGAAAGCAGATATTCAACGACTTACAGCAGAGAAAGAAATGCTGCAAAAAAGAATTATACGTTTGCGGGAAGACCCCAAGGCGCTTGAAGCAGTGATACACAAAGAGCTGGGTTATGTATATCCAGACGAAACTATGATTATTATGCCTGAATCAAAGGTCAGGCAAGAGGTTAAAAAACCATGAGTAAGGTTGTTACACGGTTTGCTCCGTCACCCACAGGATTAATGCATTTAGGCAATGTGCGCACTGCCATGCTCAATTGGATGTT
>JALUNK010000072.1 GCA_027055255.1 Ghiorsea sp. | reverse complement strand
CGCGCATTGCTGATATATCAGGGGCGTATGTGTATGATATTGATGACTTGCAACAAGTGGTGCAGGGTAATCAAAAGAATCGAGAAAAAGAAGCCGAACAAGCCAAGGTATTGATTGAAGAAGATGCAATTTCATTTTTGACGTGGTTAAAATCTTTGGAATCCGTGCCTTTGATTCGGGGTATTCAGCAACAGGTGGAACAAGCTAGACGTGATGAAATGGAAAAGGCCAAGCGCTACCTCAAAGATTTAAGTCCTGAACAAACTGAGGCAGTGGAGCGGTTGAGCAAAGCGTTGATGAAACGGTTTGTACACCCAACCATGCAGACATTAAAAACATTACCTGATGATATTGAAGGTGACTTATTGATGGGAGCAGCCAGCAGGTTGTTTGCCGCAGAACCTATTCACGACAAAAAGAAAAAAGATAAACTTCGGGAGTCCGATGAACACGCGTCTGGATGAAATTTTAAGAAAGAAAGAAGACCTGTCTGTGATGATGGCAGACCCAGAAATCACATCAGACCCCAGAAAATACACCAAAATTTCCAAAGAATATTCAGCTATTGAGCCAGTGGCAGATGAAGCGGAACATTATTTGTCTGTTGACCAGCAAATCAAAGACAATCAGGAAATGATGGCAGAAGAAGGCTGTGACCCTGAGCTAAAAGATATGGCGCAGATGGAAATTTTTGAACTTAAAGAAGAATTAATTGCCAGCAAATCCCGCTTGGATACTTTATTATTACCCAAAGATCCCAATGATGACCGTAATGTCATTCTTGAAATTCGTGCAGGCACGGGTGGCGATGAGGCTGCACTTTTTGCAGCTGATTTATTTCGTATGTACAGTCGCTATGCTGAACGCAAAGGTTTTAAAGTCTCGGTATTGACCAGCAGCAATATCGGCATTGGTGGTTATAAAGAAATTGTAGCGCAAGTGACAGGTACTGATGTGTTTGCCGTATTCAAGTTTGAATCGGGCGCACATCGGGTGCAACGTGTGCCTGAAACCGAATCGGGCGGAAGGGTACATACCTCTGCTTGCACCGTTGCGATTCTTCCTGAAGCGGAAGAGGTGGAAATCAATATTCGCACTGAAGATTTGCGTATTGATGTATATAGAGCATCGGGTGCAGGTGGTCAGCATGTGAACAAAACTGAATCGGCGGTGCGTTTAACCCATGCGCCATCAGGTTTGGTGGTGACCTGCCAAGACCAAGCCAGTCAACATAAAAACAAAGCCCAAGCCATGAAAGTATTGCAAGCCCGTTTACTGGATAAAGAACAATCCGAAAAGGATTCAGAGCGTGCCGAAGCGCGTAAAGATATGGTGGGTTCTGGCGATAGGTCGCAACGCATCCGCACCTACAATTATCCGCAAGGGCGAGTAACTGATCACCGTATTAATCTCACATTATACAAGCTCGACCAAATCATGAATGGTGAAATGGATGAGCTTATCGAGCCACTCATTACCCATCATCAAGCGGAGCTGCTTGCTGGGCAACAATCATAGAGCCTCCTCCATAAGTTTATGAAAGCATTCTTTATGACAATCATTTGCTGTTTGAGTTTTTTTAATAACGCTATAGCCGAGGAACACACATGGAATGTAAAGTTTGATACACTTAGTTTGATTTTTGGTGGTGATATTGAATTAGAATATAAGATAAACAAACATTTGTCTATTGCCCCTCACTATAGTAGATTTAGAATAACTAACTTTGGTCCATCTGATATGGATAGTACAGGGCTTGGCATCAATGTGTATTGGTATCTGGAAGAAGCCATCCAACAAGGGCAATTTATTAAAGTAGGGTTTACGAATAGAAAAACAGCAACGACAGAGCATTTAGGTGAGGTTTATACTGGAAATTATTCTACTTCTATGCGTTGCGCATCCTATGGTAAACTATGGTTATGGGAAAATTTTAATATAGGTGGAGAGATTGAGTATTGTGATGCTTCTGAGTCTGCCTATGTTGAAACTGCTCCCAGTGGAAGCTCACTTTATACACCTAAGTCCAGTTGGAGTTATATGTATCCAAAGCTTTCTATAGGCTATGCTTGGTAAGCTATGGTTTAACTTGTGCTAGTTCATGATTTAATTAAAATATCCAGCCAACAGTTGAAGCAGGTGGGTGTGGATGCACCACGAAAAGACGCAGAGTTGATGCTAATTGAAGCATGGGGTGTGTCGCAGACGGATTTGATTATTCGTGGACAAGACGAAGTGTCTGAAGATGTGCTTTCTAAATTCAACCAGTTATTAGAGCGACGATTAAACCGCGAGCCTTTAGCTTATATCTTGGGTAAAAAAGCATTTTGGAAGCATGAGTTTATCGTCTCTCAAGATGTGCTTGTGCCACGACCAGAAACCGAACATCTGATTGAAATGGTGTTGAAATATCGACCAAATCAAGAAAGAGACTATCTGATGGCTGATATTGGTACGGGTTCAGGTTGTATTGCTGTGAGCTTAGCTAAGGAATATCACAATAGTGAAGTTGCTGCCTGCGATATATCAGATAAAGCATTGGAGATTGCGAAGACCAACGCTGAGAACATTGGTGTGCTAGAGCGCATGAGCTTTTATCAAGGGGACTTGTATCAAGCGCTGCCTGATGGTGCGCAATTTGATGTAATTGTGTCTAACCCGCCTTATGTAAGTAGCGATGAAATGTATGACTTAGAAGCCGAACTAAGCTTTGAACCACGCTTTGCGCTTACTGATGAAGCTGATGGACTAACCTTGTTAGAAAAGTTACTTGATGATGCATATGCATATCTCAAAGAAGGTGGGCTGTTAGTTTTGGAGTCTGGTTTATGCGGTATGCCAGATACGCCAAACACGCTGACCAAGCTAGAAGACTATGTTGATTTGGCAGGCAATTTCCGAGGTTCTGTGTTTCAGGTGGTTGAAACATCGACATAAAAAAAGACGCTCGAATGAGCGCCTTTCATACCATTGGAAATGGTAAATTTACTTATCTACTGAGCAAGATAGGT
>JALUNK010000071.1 GCA_027055255.1 Ghiorsea sp. | reverse complement strand
CGACGTGTGGTTAAGACAACTTTATCTGCCACCAAGAATGAAGAATAAAAACCAACGCCAAATTGACCAATCAAATGCGCATCTTTTTCTTGATCACCAGACAGCTGACCAAAGAATTCTTTGGTGCCAGAGCGTGCAATCGTACCAATGTTTTGAATCACTTCCTCGTGGTTCATGCCAATACCATTATCACGGATGGTGATGGTTTTAGCATCTTGATCAAACCCAACAAACACATGCAAATCTGAATCACCTTCAAATAAAGCATCATCGGTGGTTGCTTCAAAGCGAAGTTTATCCGCAGCATCCGATGCGTTGGAGATTAACTCACGTAAAAAGATTTCTTTATTGGAATAAAGGGAGTGAATCATTAAATCCAAAAGTTGTTTCACTTCTGTTTGGAAGTTCATTGTTTCTTTCGACATGCTTACCTCTATGTGTTTTTATAATATAAACGAAATATGTAAGGTCTAGATAATGTTGCAAAGAAGCTTTTTCAAGCCCTAAAGTGCATTTAATTAGTGTCTAACCCACCACACAATCATCCAGCCAACAGCAAGCGAGCAAAAACCCATAAATCTTAATGATGAAACAGGCATTTGTGGTATCTTTTTAAGCATATTGATCATGGCTAGCGGAAAGAGTGCATAAAGCACCCCTTCCAAGACCAAGACCAACCCTAAAGCTGCCCATAAATCGTTCATGTGACTTTCTTATTTTGATTTTTCGAAAAATCTAAAAAACTCAGAGTTTGGCGATAGAACCACACGACTTTGTGTTGCCATAGACTTTCTGTAAGCTTCTAAAGAACGTGTAAAAGCATAAAACTTAGGGTCTTTTTCATAAGTTGAGGCATAAATTTTGGTTGCTTTCGCATCCGCATTACCCTTAATAATTTCAGATTGTTTGTATGCATCAGCCAATAAAAACTTACTTTCCTTATCTGCTGTTGCACGAATTTCTTTGGCAGCTTCTTCACCTTCAGAGCGGTATTGTTTAGCAATACGCTGGCGTTCCGCTTTCATTCTACGAAATACAGAGTCTGAGTTTTCAGCAGGTAAGTCAGCACGTTTGATACGCACATCAATGACTTTTACACCCAACGAAGCCACTTCTGCATCTGCCAAGTCACGAATGGTTACCATCAAAGTAGCACGTTTATCTCCACCTTCACCACCTGTTACAATTTCATGCAAAGTATGTTGCCCTAAGACTTCACGTACCTTTGCACCAACCACATCTTGCATACGTGATTCAACACGGTCACGTGTTTTGGCGACTTGATATACTTTTAGTGGGTCAACAATCTTCCAACGTGTAAAGCTATCCACAATAATTTTCTTTTTATCTTTGGTAATCACTTCATTGGGAAGATCATCACTAGCAAGCAAACGTTTATCAAAAATGATTGTGTTTTGCCAAGGTAGTTTCCAATGCAGTCCTGCTTCTGTAATTGCGCCTTGGCTTACAATGTCACCAAACTGCATCACCAATACCTGGTCGCGTTGATCCACAATAAACGCACTGCGGCTAACAAATATAAATACTGCAGCAATAATTAAACCTGAAATAATTTGTTTAAGGCTCATTATTTCACCTCCACTTTACCAGCACTGTTCAGCGGTAGGTATGGCAATACTTGTCCAGCTACTTTTGAATCGATAATCACTTTATCAGCCCCTGCTAATACTTCTTCCATGGTTTCCAAGTATAAACGCTTGCGCGTAACTTCTGGTGCTTTTTTGTAAGCTTGAAGCAAACTATTAAAACGGTCTGCTTCACCAATTGCACGGTCTTCCACTTCTTTGGCGTAAGCTTCAGCTTCAAGAATTTTCTTCTTGGCTTCACCACGTGCATTAGGAATTACGCCGTTGGCATAAGCTTGCGCTTCGTTTTTAGCACGTTCTTTGTCTTCTCGCGCACTGGCCACATCTTTAAATTCTTTGCTCACACGCTCTGGTGGTTGCACATCTTTTAAAGTCACCGTAGTCACGCGAATACCTGCATTATATGCATCCAATATTTTTTGAATGCCTACACGTGTTTCTGCTTCAACTTCCGCTTTTTTGTCGGTCATTACATCATCGATAAGTGTACTACCAATCACAGCGCGAATAGAGCTTTCTGCTGCATCTCTAACCGTTTGCACAGCTTGAGTCGCATCAATTTCAAATAAATACTTTTTAATATTATTAATTTGATACTGAACCACAAAAGAAATATCCACGATGTTTTCATCTTTGGTTAACATCAATGATTCTTGATTCATTTTTCGTGTGCGCCCATCTGCAAATGCACGGAAACCAATGGTTAGTCGTTGAACAGATAATGTCGGGATTTTTTCAACTGTTTCAATTGGATAAGGAAGGTGCCAGTTCAAACCAGGGCTACGCGTATCTACATGTTGTCCAAATCTAAGTACAACCGCTTCTTCATCAGCTGCTACAACATAAAAACCTGACGCAAGCCATGCCACAAAAGCCACACCAATCAATGTCATAAGCATACCTTTGCTTACTTCTGGTGAACCACCATTGTCCCCACCTTTGCCGCCACCAAAAAAGCCACCGAAACGGTCACTTAAATCTTTTAAAACCTTGTCCAAATCAGGAGGTGTTTCCTTATTCCCTCCTCCAGATGAACCATTGGGTTTATTTCCCCACGGGTTATTGTCTTGATTTTGATTCCAAGGCATACATATTCTCCTTCACACTATAAGCGCAACAATACGTTGCGCAGTGTAGCTTGCTCGGCTGCGATTGCATCAACCTATTTTTATTTTTGTACAGGTTCAGGTAAAGAGGCTAACCACTTGCTAAGCACTGTGATTTGTTCTGATGTTAAGGGACCACCTTTTTTTTGTGAAAAACCTGGCATTTGCGGTTTACCCACACCGTTACTAATGATTGTTTTTAAAGCTGACACCGAAGCATAGCCTCTTAACTTTGGTGCATACCCACCTTCAGCGTCAACACCATGACACATGGCACAACCAACTGCATATAATTTTGCAGCTGATTGTTGTTTCAACAAAGGTTCAAAATGACAAG
>JALUNK010000070.1 GCA_027055255.1 Ghiorsea sp. | reverse complement strand
AAAAAGTTGCCATCATTGGTTATGGTTCACAAGGTCACGCACACGCAACCAACCTTAAAGATTCTGGCGTTGATGTTGTTGTTGGTCTTCGCACTAACTCTACTTCTGTAGCTAAAGCTGAAGCACACGGCTTGAAAGTAAGCAACGTTGCTGATGCAGTTGCCTCTGCTGATGTGGTGATGATTCTTACACCTGATGAGTTTCAATCTGTATTGTATAAAGATGAGATTGAGCCCAACATCAAACAAGGCGCTACTTTAGCATTCGCACATGGTTTCGCAGTTCACTACAACCAAGTAACAGCTCGCGCTGATTTAAACGTTGTCATGATTGCACCAAAAGCACCGGGGCACACTGTTCGCTCTGAATTCGTACGTGGCGGCGGCATTCCAGACCTTATCGCGATTCACCAAGATGCAACTGGTGATGCCAAAGAAATCTGCTTGTCTTATGCATCTGCTATCGGTGGCGGTCGCACAGGTATCATTGAAACTACATTCAAAGATGAAACAGAAACAGATTTATTCGGTGAACAAGCTGTACTTTGTGGTGGCGCTGTTGAATTGGTCAAAGCTGGCTTTGAAACATTAACTGAAGCGGGTTATGCACCAGAAATGGCATATTTCGAATGCTTGCATGAATTGAAATTGATTGTTGATTTGATGTATGAAGGTGGCATTGCCAACATGAACTACTCGATTTCAAACAACGCTGAATATGGCGAGTATGTGACTGGCCCTAAAGTGATTAACGATGAATCGCGTAAAGCGATGAAAGAATGCTTGCACAACATTCAAACGGGTGAATATGCAAAACAATTCATCCTTGAAGGTGCAACCAACTATGCTTCTATGACTGCTGCACGTCGCAACAATGCAGCACATCCCATCGAAGTCACAGGCGAGAAACTTCGCGCTATGATGCCTTGGATTAAGAAAATCGTAGATCAAGACAAAAACTAAGGCTGCTTAAAGTCTGAATATATCAAAGAGGCTGCCGCAAGGTGGCCTCTTTTTTATTTAAAACACAAAACTAACTCGTCATTCCCGCGCAGGCGGGAATCTATAATAACTCATGGATACCCGCCTTCGCGGGTATGACTAAAGTGACTTCTATTTAAATATATCCAAGTTCAGCGGCTCTATACTTCCCATCCACATGGTATGTTCAGTATGGTCTTTCAAATCATCACCCGTACTGGCATGGATAAACACGGTCAAACCCTTTCGGTTCAGCATTAGCCACGGAATCACGGTATCAAATGTTTCAGGTGTTAAAGTAACCTGACAGCTCCACATGGGGTGAGGGCCTACAGGCTGTTTATGCTTATACCCCACAGGCACAGCAAACCTTTCACCCACTTCATCACAAAGCTTGGAAGCCAAGTCATAAGTGTTTTCATCATAATAAATATGCGCGTGATAATCACTCATATATGATACCGCCTATTAAGATTCCTCCGCTCTGTATAAGCATCATGGGAGCAATCGGCCATAACATCAGGTAGCCTAACATTCTGACTGGTGCTGCCTCTAAAGATTCGGCACCTTCTAAAAGTTTTGATTTAATATTCCCACTATTAACTTCTTTCAAAAGTTCTGAGGGAGAAATCGAATAAAGCATTCCTAACTCGTCTGAAAGTATGACTGACTGCGACAATATTGAAGTCACCTCAATTATTTTTAATTCCTTCTTGCTACTAAAAACTTTTATTGGTTGGATAATATGTGGGCTAGGATTCTTTATATTTCCTAATATTTCTTCTGGGCTCGCAAGATACTTTTCATCATCACCTTTAAACACCATGTAACCCCAACCACTTTTAAGTTCAACTGTCGTGCCTATACATGGGTAAAAGAAAGTACTCTGAGATTCTTTAATGAACACAGGACTACATATTATTAATAAAACTACTATCAAGAGTGCCTTGTGTGGGTGCTCAAAATTAATTAACCTATAAACATAAGTTATAAGAAACGGAACTGCGCCGAGAAAACCCGAAAAACCCGTATTTATTGCTCCACCCAAGATGAAAGTACCACAAACAAAGAAAATAATATTATTCGTTACTTTATCCGATGAAAACTTCATGTTTAAGTTATATTGACCAATTTATTTTCTAGAGCTTTATTTATACGTTTTATAGTAGCCTGCTCACGCGCTGTTCTATCGCCCATGAGCATCCGCTGAAAATCATCATAAATCTGTTGCAGGTTATCCACTGGCTGCTTGGGATAATTCTCACAACCACAATCTTCAAACTTCACTTGCTCAACCTTGTCACCCACTTGTTTATTCACCACTTTCTGGCGGTCGGCATACAATTCAGGATCGCCCTCTGCGCCCATAAATATCAAAGATTCCTTTTGCCCAAGCAATACATTGGCTTGCGCCATATAATCGGCATACGGGGTGTGGAAGAAACCATTTAGCTGTTTGTCGCATTGCATGGGGTTTAAAAGCCTTGCTACGGTGTTGGCAAAAGAACGCACACCCAGCCTGTCACGCAGATGATAAATTCGGCTTAAATCAGGGCATATATCCTTCAAATCCATATACACCATACCATGTTCATCCATGATATTTTTGGCTTCCGATAGTGTGGTTGCAGCTTTGATACCCACTGTTTGTAATACTTGCCAAGCTGTGACCCGCCCTGCGATGTGTGACACACCGTGTACAAAAATAGGAATGCCTTTATCTCTCGCTTCTAAAGCTGCAATCAAATACGCATGGGCAGCCCTTCGCTTGCCTGCATAACAAGGCAAATCCACCGCACCTTCGGGGGCTTTGATAACATCAAAATGGGAGATATGCTCGCGTGCTGCTTGCACAAACCCTGCAAGCTCTTCGGATACTTCACCTTTCATGCGCTGGGCAATCAAAAATGCGCCCAACTGCAATTCATCTGCTTGCGGGTTGAGCAATTGAGAAAACACAAAACGTGCTTCATCTTGACTCAAATGCTCAGAGCCATGTTTGCCTCGCGCTACACGTTTAATTAGAGATGCTACTTCCAAATGAATCTCCTTCCGTAATGCCTATACTTTAGATT
>JALUNK010000069.1 GCA_027055255.1 Ghiorsea sp. | reverse complement strand
GTGTTACATACCAATAAAGATAACTTGGTTTTGCAAGAAGTAGCCATGTTGGCACAGGGGGCAGTGGAGCGCGCATCATGGTTTGGGCGCAAGGTTGATGCTTTAAAACTTTGGTGGAGAAACCAATAATGACTGAGCCTTTACTGGCTTATGTGAATGATGGTTTCGTACCACTTGAACAAGCGACTGTGCATATTGAAGACAGAGGTTTTCAGTTCGCGGATGGTGTGTATGAAGTGGTGGCTTGTTTTAATGGAACTTATCTTGATTTAAAACCACATTTGCAGCGTTTACAACGCTCATGTGCTGCGATTGAAATTGAGCTTCCTAAGCCCATGGCTGAGTTGGAATACTTGGTGCAAGAAGCATATGTTAAAAATCCATTTGAAGATGCCATGGTTTATATCCAAGTCACTCGTGGTGTAGCTCCACGTGCGCATGTGGTTCAACAAAAGCTAATACCAACCTTAATTATTACGGTGCGTGAGTTACCCAAACCCAGTGAAAAAAAAGTTCAAACGGGTATGAAAGGTATAACGCTTTCGGATATCCGATGGAAACATTGCGAAATTAAATCGATTGCCTTATTGGCGAGCGTGATGGGTAAACAAGAAGCTGTACGGCAAGAGGTGGATGAGGCTTTTTGGTTGGATGAACAGGGTCATGTCCTGGAAGGTTGCGCCACAAATATATTTGCTGTGATTGATGAAGTGTTGGTGACCCATCCTTTGGATCATCAAGTCTTGGGTGGGATTACGCGGGATATGGTCATTGAAGCTGCGAAGGCGTCTGATGTGCCTGTTGAAGAGCGCGAATGGCGTATGGATGAAGAAGGTTTAAGTGAGTGTATGATGAGTAGTACGACCAATGCAGTGATGCCTGTGTGTGTTATGGATGGTCAAGCCATTGGCGGTGGAAAACCCGGTGACATATGCCTAAAACTGAGGGCTTATATGCTAGACCAGTTACAAGCTTTACGCGATGCATAAACCGGATATCAAAGCTGTACTCTTAGACCTTGATGGTACATTGATTGATGCCTTTAAGCCTATTGTTGGGGCGATGAAGCAAACCTTACAAGAGTTTGGGCTACCCGCCATGAGTGAGCATGATATTCGCAGGCATACGGGGCGTGGTGATTGTAGTATGACTGCTCTATTTGGCGATAAAAAAGAAGCGGCAACAAAACGCTTTATCGAGATTCATGACTTAACCTATTTGGATGATATTAAAGTGATGCGTGGTGCGGAAGATTTGCTTGGCTTGTTACATGAGGAGAACATACCTACAGCTGTGGTGACGAGTAAAGGGCAGTATAGAGCTGAAGCACAATTGGATGTGTTGGGCTGGTCAAAATATTTTCAAAGTGTGATTGGAAAAATGGATGGTAGAGCTTCTAAACCCAGCCCTGAACCCTTGCTTTTGGCATGTGCAGATTTGGGCGTTGATGTTAGTCAAGCCGTCATGGTAGGTGATGGTGAAGCGGATATGAAAGCAGCATCAAGGGCAGGCTGTTTGGCAGTGGGTTTAACCCACTCGTTTTCAGAGGAAGAACTTAAGAGAAGTGGTGCAAACATTTGTTTTAATTCATTAAATGAGGTTAATCAGTGGTTAAAGTAAAAGATGAGCTTGTTCGCTTCTTATTGCCTGATGTGAAAGTACGTGGAGCCATTATTCGTGGCTCAAATATTGTGCAAGAGGCAACACGTATTCACGGTTTAGAAGGTGCGCCAGCTGAGCTATTCGGACATACACTATTAGCGTCCATTATATTGTTAAGCATTAGTAAAGGTGGCGTTCGCCAAGTATTGCAATTGGATGCCAAAGACGAACATGCCCCCATTCAACGTATGCAAGCCGAATGTAGAAGCGGAGCTGTACGCGGGTATGTGCAGTGGCAAGAAGTTGCTGTGCAGTCGCTGGCTGGAAAAGGTATTACGGCATGGATGGGTAAAGATATGCTGTTATCCACTGTTCGTGATTTGGGTGTAGGCCAGCCTTATGTATCAACCATTCAACATGAATCAGACTGGGTTGCTGAGCATATTATGCATTATTTGGCACAATCGGTTCAGGTTGAGGCAGATGTGGTCTTGCATGGTGATGCGGCACTCATGATTGAAGCTATGCCAGGCTGTGATGATGATTCATGGTTTAAGGCTGTTGAAGCTTTAGCTAAAGTGAGTAACCAAAGCTTAGAAAGCGACACTCCAGATGAAATTTTAAAACAATTTGATGATGTGGGCTGCCAAATTGTTGGCCGCGACGCGTATAGCTACCAATGCTCATGCTCTGCGGAAAGTATGAAACAGGTGTTAGTTAGTATGCCACAAGAGACATTGGATGAATTAGCAGATGAACAAGGCGATGTGACACTTTCATGCCAGTATTGTAAACGAACCAGCCAAGTGAATATTAAAGAAAATTCTGTCAATAAAGGGAAAGAGAGTAAGTTATCGTGAGATTAAGCGCAGAATTTAGAGAACAATTTATTCAACATGAAATGCGAACACATGGTCGTAAAAATGGATTTGTGACTACAGGACAAGAAGCAAGGTTGATGAAATGGTTGCCTGTGATTGGTTTGCCCAAAGATAAAACCTTGAGTACAGCAGATATCCCAAAAGATCATGCGATTGTTATGGAAATTGGGTTTGGTAATGGTGATTTTTTAGTACACATGGCGGATAAACATCCTGATTGGATATTGGTGGGTGTTGAAATTTATTTACCAGGTGTCGCCAAAGCAGTGGGCAGGCTTGATGATGCAGGGTTCATTGAGCGTACACGCATTACGCAGTTACCAGCGCAGTTTGTATTGGAGCATCAGGTAGAAGCAGAGCAGTTGGACGGCGTATTTATCAATCATCCAGACCCTTGGCCAAAAGCAAGGCATCATAAGCGCCGAATTATTCAAAAAGATTTTGCGTTGTTACTTGTGTCACGGTTAAAACAAGGTGGGTTTATCAAACTTGCCAGCGATATTCCAGAATTGGCAGAGTGGATGAGAGATATATTAGATAACACGCAAGGCTTAACCAATGTCGCGGGTGATTTAGGGTATATATCACGGGATGAAGAT
>JALUNK010000068.1 GCA_027055255.1 Ghiorsea sp. | reverse complement strand
TTTGCTTTGCTATTGCTTGGGTCATGAGTTGACTCATTTATTAAGCTGGGATGAAGCTAAAGCACTTCGAGCGGCTTGGGCAGAGCAAGGTCATAAAGTAGTATTCACCAATGGCTGTTTCGATTTATTGCATCCTGGGCATATTCAATATTTAAATGATGCCAAAGCCTTGGGTGATAAACTTATCATTGGTTTAAATGCAGATGCTTCAATTTCAAGGCTTAAAGGTGATAGCCGCCCGATTAATGTGCTTGATGATAGAGCAGCGATGTTGGTGGGCTTAAAAGCTGTGGATGCGGTGGTTGCTTTTGCAGAAGATACCCCGCAACAACTGATTGCTTTGTTGCTGCCTGATGTGCTGGTTAAAGGTGGCGATTATTCGCCTGACGATATTGTGGGCGCCAAAGAAGTGCGTGAACATGGCGGGGAAGTCATTGTTGTTCCATTCTTAGATGGTTACTCATCATCCAAGCTGATTGAAAAAATCAAAGCTGCTTAGCCGCCAATAAGTCCGTAAAAATATCAAACCATTGTTGGGATATACTCCCTAAATTCAAAGCCGTAATACCCTGTTTTTCCATAGATGTAGCTTTGCGGGATGTGCCGCAAGGGTTAATGCTATCAAACCAAGTTAAATCGGTATTAACGTTGAGCGCTATGCCATGCGAGGTGATACCGTGGCTCACTCGGATACCTAAAGCCGCTATTTTTTCCTTATTGAGCCACACACCAGGTAACCCGCAATCGCGTTCAGTATTTAAGTCATAAGTTTTCAATAGTTCGATGACGGATGTTTCAAGCAAATGAACATAATCACGAACGCTTAAATGATGTTTTTTTAAGTCGATGATGGGGTACATCATCAATTGCCCTAGACCATGGTAGGTCGTCTCACCACCACGCTCTGTTTGTATCAGTGGTGCACCTAAGCTTGCCTTACTGTTATCGATGCCACGCCTGCCAGTGGTGAACACATGCTTATGCTCGCAAAACCAAACCACTTCTGCGCCTGCAAAGCTTGCAACATATTGCTGCATTTTTTTGAGGAACTGTAAGTATTCGCACCTGCCTAGCCATTGATAGCTTGGTAGGGTGTTGGTTTCTGATTGACGAATGATATTTTGCATGACTGAATCCGCACACTTTTGCAGCTTCACCATAGAAAAACAATAGGAAAAACAACCATGAGTTCATCCGCGAGCACTACATTTGAGCTGATTCCAGCCATTGATTTGAAAGCAGGGCAATGCGTGCGCTTAAAGCAAGGGCGTATGGATGATGCTACGGTTTACGGCAGCAATGCAGGTGAAATGGCAGCCCATTGGCAGACATTGGGAGCAAAGAGACTGCATGTGGTGGATTTGGATGGTGCATTTGCGGGTAAACCTGCCAATCGTGAAGCCATCAAAGCGATTTGTGAGGTGATGAATATCCCTGTGCAACTTGGTGGTGGTTTAAGAGATTTGAGTATGATTGAAGGCATGTTAAACCTTGGTGTGGATAGAGTGATTCTTGGCTCAATTGCTATTGCAGAGCCAAAGATTGTCAAAGAAGCATGTGCTGCGTTTCCCAATCAAGTATGCGTGGGCATTGATGCCAAAGGTGGTCATGTAGCGGTTCATGGTTGGGATGATGTAACCGATGTGAAGGCAATAGATTTAGCGCGTCAGTTTGAAGATGATGGTGTGGCTGCGATTATTTATACCGATATTGCTAGAGATGGCATGCTTACTGGCCCCAACATTGAAGAAACAGTGAATTTGGCGAAGGCAGTCTCTATTCCTGTGATTGTATCGGGTGGCGTAGCTGCTATGGATGATGTGCATGCGTGTGCCAAGCATGTTAACGATGGTATTGCGGGTGCGATTACAGGACGTGCGATTTATGAAAATACCATTGATTTTGCTCAAGCGATGAAGGAACTAAGCTGATGTTATCCAAACGAATCATCCCTTGTCTTGATGTTGCGCACGGCCGTGTGGTCAAAGGTGTGCAGTTTGTGGATATTATTGATGCGGGTGACCCTGTGGAAGCTGCCATTAAATATGATGAGCAGGGTGCAGATGAACTAACTTTCCTTGATATTCGCGCTAGCCATGAAAGCCGCGATACGTTATACCATATGGTCACTGAAGTGGCAGAGCATGTATTTATGCCACTCACTGTGGGTGGGGGAGTGAAAGCACTCAAAGATATTGAAGGTTTATTGCATGCAGGAGCAGATAAAGTCTCGATTAACACAGCAGCGATTTTTAACCCTGAACTGGTCAAAGAAGCTGCCGAGCGCTTTGGCTCATCAACCATTGTGGTGGCAGTGGATGCCAAAAAGGTGGAAAACCACTGGGAGTGTTTTACCCATGGTGGGCGCAAAGAAACAGGCATCAATGCTGTAGAATGGGCAAAGCGTATGTCTGATTATGGTGCAGGCGAAATTTTGTTAACCAGTATGGATGCTGATGGCACCAAAGCAGGTTATGATATTCCGCTAACACGCGCAGTCTCCGATGCGATTTCAGCCAATGTGGTGGCATCAGGCGGCGTGGGAACATTAGAACATATGGCAGAAGGTCTAACTGAAGGTAAAGCCGATGCTGTGCTTGCAGCATCCATATTTCACTTTGGTGAGTTCACCATTGCAGAAACCAAAGCATATTTATCCAAACAAGGTATTCCAGTTCGGGAAATCAAAGGGGCAGTATAAATAATGAAAAGAAATTTATTCATTAAAATTCATTTGATTTTGGCAGCTACTATACTGCCTGTTGTGTTGATGTTTGTAATTACAGGTGCGCTTTATACCGCAGAATACAAGCCTTCCTCACATGATGAAACGTTTGATGTGCAGTTGGAAGTGCCGTTAACGCAGGACATTACGGCTTTAAAGTCTGTGGTGCATGATGCCTTGCTTGAGCGAGATATTGAAGACCCTGATGGTAAAGCGAAGTTAAAGCGCGACAAAAAACGCGGTGGTAAAAAATTTGTTTGGAAAGGTGATAATCATACGGTTTCTATGTGGTCGCATGCTGATGATAGGTCATTAGTGACGATTGAAGTAAGCACCCCAAGCTGGTATAAACGTCTGATGTGGTTACAC
>JALUNK010000067.1 GCA_027055255.1 Ghiorsea sp. | reverse complement strand
TTTCATAACCAGGGAAAGCATGTAAGCCTTTAGAAAAGCGTTGGACAAATACTTGCTTATCCAAGTTTAACGCTTATTGCCTTGGCACAACAAGCCGCTGCCATCCAAGCCAAAACACTATGGCTACAGCAGGGAATTGCGAATCAACAAGCATATGATATTGCCCAAAAACATCATATGCACTGCATTATGAACTTATGTATTGCCGTGATGCACCGCTTACTTTTCCCAAAGGTTAAATAGCCTAATACTTACGCACGATAGCATTAAACTTTCAAATATAATGGTAGCAATTTTATCTTTTGCTGCTAACTTAATTCGTCCAAATCATTCGAGGTGGAGGGCGATGTTATGGCGGCAAGAAGATTCTACAAACCTATCCTTACAGCAGAACAAATGCGTATGGCTGAGCAAAAAACTATGCAAGACACAGGCGTTACAAGCTTGGAACTGATGGAACGCGCGGGGCAAGCTATTGCCCGAGAAGTCCATAAACATAAGCTGGATAGCGGAAGAATTGTTATTGTTGTCGGCACTGGAAATAATGGTGGTGATGGTTTTGTTGCCGCCCGCCTACTTCGACAAGACCAAATACCCGTCACAGTTATCCCTTTAGCGCCAGTTGATAACTTACAAGGTGATGTCAAACACCAAGCAGACCTTGCAAATAAAGCAGGCGTTAAAATTCGACCCATGACCAGCAATGCAGATGCGCAAAAATTGAATGATTGGATGAAACGTGCTGTATTGGTGGTTGATGCCGTATTTGGTACAGGTTTGAATAAACCCATTACGGGTTGGTTTGCTGAAGCTATTGCCTGCATCAACGCTTCGCATTGTCCTGTGTTGTCTATCGATATTGCAAGTGGTATTCACGCAGATACAGGTGAAACCATGGGCGCTGCAGTCCATGCAGACATTACTCTACCTATTGCCGCCTACAAATGGGGGCATTGGCTTAAAGATGGTAAGCAACAAGGCTGTAAAATGATAACGCCTGCGCCCATTGGTATTCGTAAAACCACCATGATGGAGATGATACAAGCCCATCCTTTTATTGCAGAGCAAAGTTTGCTCAATGATGAAGGCATTATTGCTGAAGCTTTCCCATCACGGCCTGTAGATGCTTATAAACAAGCCTGCGGTCATCTTTGGATATTTGGTGGTTCCAAAGGTTATACAGGTGCACCAACCTTAGTGGCAAAAGGTGCACAAGCTGTGCGTACTGGTGTAATTAGTTTAGCTGTGCCTGATGATGTGTACCCCATTGTTGCTGCGGCATCTTTAGAAACCATGGTACATCCCGAAAGCATTGCGCCTTGGAAAAAGCATCATGCCATTGTTGCAGGCCCTGGCTGGGGGGATGAGCAAACATCTTTGCTTAATAAAATTTTAAACACTTCATCGCCCATTGTTTTGGATGCCAATGCACTTAATCTCATTTCCCGCGACGAAGAATTGCAAGCCAAAGTCAAACAACGCAAAGCATTAACCCTGCTTACACCCCACCCTGGTGAAGCAGCTCGGTTGCTTGGTTCATCTATCGCCGATATTCAAGCGGATAGAATTCAAGCGGCATTCAATATCGTTGAAAAACTAAATGTATGGGTAGTACTTAAAGGGGCAAGGTGCGTGATTGCATCACCAAATAAACATTTATGGATTAACCCTTATGGCTCAGCCAACCTTGCCACAGCAGGTACTGGCGATGTGCTTGCGGGTGTGATTGGCGGGCTGTTAGCACAAAAAGTAGAACCTGACATTGCTATTCCCGCTGGTGTTGCACTACATAGTATTTCAGGTGAACAAAAAGGTTGGTTTAAAGCAGGGCAACTGGAAAATCTTATTGCAAAAATGGTCGAGAATAATCAACAATAACGATTAGGTCTTGAATTCAAAACATTAAAGCCTTAAACTCATAATATAATGTCCAAAAGCAGCCGTGAAAATTTACCTAGTCCTATTAAACGGCAACCCAATGCCTTAAAAAATAATTATCGTGGTGAACTTTCACCTTTGGATATGTGGTACCGCGAACTTCGCCAAATTCCAAAGTTGGATCGTGAAGAAGAGGCTAAACTCACCAAAAAGTGGGCTGAAGAAAAAGATTTACAAGCAGCACAACGTCTTCTTTTAGGTAACCTTCACGCTGTTGCAGCCATTGCTCGCGAATACCGTCATTTTGGTTTACCTGAAATGGATTTGATTCAAGAAGGTACAATTGGACTCATGAAAGCTATTCATCGTTTTGACCCAAGTCGTGGTTTCCGTTTGATGACGTATGCATCTTGGTGGGTTCGTGCTGCTATCCATGATTATATTTTAAAATCATGGAGCATTGTTAAGATGGGCACCAATAAAATGCAACGGCGTGTATTTGCTGGTTTAAAGAAAGCCAAACATGCCATTGCAGCCATTGAAGGGCGTTTGGATGAAGAAGTCGCCAAAGAGTATGGCATTTCGGGCTCAGAATTCCAAAATATTGCCAGCTCATTTTTACAACGTGATATGTCTTTGGATAGCGAAAACGAAGAGGGTGGAGGCTCTATGGTGTTGGCATTGCCTTCACCCGATTTGCCCCCTGAAGAACAAATCATCAATGCCGATTGGGATAAGTATCAAAGCAACATCCTGCATGATGCAATGGCGGAGCTTTCGGATAGGGATAGATTGATCATCACCCGCCGCCATCTCTCTGAAGACCCTGATACTTTAAAAGATTTGGCTGAAGAGCTTGGCATCAGTATTGAGCGCGTACGCCAGCTTGAAGCACGCGCCATGAAAAAACTTAGAGCAACCATGACCTGAACATAAATAAGAAAAGACGATGGTGTCATAGCCCTGCCATATTTAAAACATAACATGCCCCACATATTGGAGGTATTGCCATGTTCAATCACGTAGAAAATCCTAAAGAAATTTTAGAATGGTTAAGCCAAAGAAACCATCATATTCCTTTTGATGATTTGGCTTATCTTCTAGGCACAAATACAACTCGCGAAGACGAACCAATGACTTGTAACTTCGATGAAGGTATCGACTTCTTATCAGAGTTTAATTTTGATTAGGCAATGAACTCTGCTTCGATTTCAGCAACCTGACCTTCTTCATGGTTCACTTGGGCAAGTTTGAACACAAAAGCCCAAAACTTATCTTCAGTTTCAAAATAAGCATGATTATTAAGGTAGTTCACCAACACACCGTGTTCGGTGGTTTGTACGCCAAATGAATTGATGGGTGAAAAAGCTTCTGCGATTTTACGTGCACGAAAAGTATTCATAAAACACCTCCAATCGTATACTGAAAAGTGTAGTGATATAAAAACTAGGCGAAGTGATTCAACTCACGCTTAATCTAAAATCCAAATGATGGCATTAAAGTCTTAATAATATCTTGCATGGATAATTCACCATCTTGAGAGAATGGAACCTTACCCACGGATGTATCTACACCGCCTTTAAAGTTATACAAAGCTTGACCATCCGATAACACACTGCGCGCAGCCCTACCAAAAGCTTCTGCATCCAGGGTTATAGGAAGTGTAATGGTTTGTATTTCTTTAGCTGGTAAACTTGTATCTGATTTCGCGGCAAATTTGCCTACATCGAAACCGTTGAGTTTTATACCACCATCAAAACCATCGATAGGTAAGCTAAAGGCATTAGGATTAAATAAACCAACATCAAATACAACAGTTTTATTTTGTGCTGAAAATGATTTTAGCTGAATACTTTTAACCTCAGGTGCTTTAACTATTTTTTTGATAATACCTGACTGGCAACCTGTTAATCCAAAACTTAATAATAGAAAGAATACAATACGTTTCATTTTATGAGCTCCTAATCGGTTAATTATGCCTAAACAGCCTTAAATAAATGGTGCCAAATATCACAATCCTGTCATACTTCTATCGTAGACTTTTCATATCTTAAACATGGATGGTAAATATGAACCACTTTTCTACTTTGAATCATTATGTATCTGATTTTAATCAGCCTGAAGAAAAGGTTGATAATCAAGAACAACAACTAACTTTAGGCCCCAATAGCAGCAAAAAACAAGAGCCTTCAGTATTTAGCAACTTGGATATTGATTTCTTGGATTTTGAAGATACCAATATATCTTATTTTGGTGTGTAACCTTACAAATAAATCTCTATAAACAGAAAGACTGCCTATGGCTGCCTTTTGTTATTCTTATTAATAAGAGTGATTAGATATGAATCGCTTTACCATCTGAATCAAGCACTGACTCATGAATCATTTCTGATAAAGTTGGGTGCGGGAACATATGATGCGCAAGCTCTGCTTCTGTAGTCTCCAGAGTGCGCGCTAACTGCAACGATACAATCAATTCAGTGGCTTCTGCGCCCACGATATGCGCACCAAGAAGTTCACCTGTTTCTGCATCAAAAATGGTTTTGACCATACCATCAGTTTCAGCCAAGCCCATGGCTTTACCATTGGTGGCATAACTCATATGCCCTACTTTAATATCAAGACCTTCTTCTTTACATTGTTTCTCAGTTTTACCACATGAACCCACTTGTGGTTGGCAATAGGTGCAACCAGGTACATTCCCATAATCCACAGGGTGCGGTGCAGCGCCGTTAATCGCTTCCACGCATACAATGCCTTCATGGCTTGCCACATGCGCCAGTGCAGGCGCACCCACCACATCACCAATGGCATAGATACCTTGATGGTCGGTTCGGTAGTAGTCATCCACTTCGATTTGTTGGCGTTCCACTTTCATAGAAGTGTTTTCAGCACCAATGCTATCGGTATTACCCACAACACCCACAGCAACCAAACAAACATCACCTTCAATGGTCTGTGCTTTATCTTTTACAGAGTATTCCACCACAGCTTTTCCATCAACATTCTTCGCCGATGACACCATAGCACCCGTGATAATTTTAATTTTGTTTTTCTTAAATGAGCGAGCTACCACTTTTGAAATCTCTTCATCTTCTAATGGCAAGATTTGTGGCGCTGCTTCAATCACAGTTACTTCAGAGCCCATAGCTTTGTAGAAGTATGCGAATTCCATACCAATCGCACCCGAACCAATCACCACCAAATGTTTAGGCAGTTTAGTTGGCGCTAAAGCTTGTTTGTAGGTAATAATCACTTCGTTATCCACATCCATGCCTGGGAATGCGCGCGCGCTTGCACCTGTCGCCACAATCACATGTTTGGTAGTCACTTGCTTGCTATTTCCATCAGCATCTTTCACCATCAATTTATTATCTGCTTCAAATGTGGCAAAGCCTTCGATATGGGTGACTTTATTTTTCTTGAACAAGAAACCAATGCCGCCATTCAATTTCGCTGAAATTTTGCGCGAACGTGCTACGGCTTTTTCTAGGTCTGGCTTGGCTTCAGTAATACCCAAACCAAGCTCATCACCACTATGTTGAATAACATTGATGATTTCAGCCGTGCGCAACAATGCCTTGGTTGGAATACAACCCCAGTTCAAGCAAATACCACCCAAATGCGTGGATTCAATACATGCCACTTTCAAACCCAATTGTGCAGCACGAATAGCCGCTACATAACCACCAGGGCCAGCGCCTACAACAACCACATCATATTCGCCGTCAGGATTAAACACACCCGCTGGTTTAAGGTTTAACTCATGCTCTTCATCATCACCCGATGGTGCTGCTGCTAATGTTTCCACAACTTCTTGTGGTGTTGCAACAGGTGCACCTTCGGCGACTGCATCAGCAGCAGGCTCTGTAGCCAAACCTTCAGGCTCATAATCAGCAGGCACTTCTTCATCATCTTCGGCAATCACAGCAATCGCAGTACCCACAGGCACCAAATCACCCTCTTTAGCGATAATTTTATGCATGATGCCTTCATCAATAACTTCCACTTCCATGGTCGCCTTATCGGTTTCCACTTCAAGCATCACTTCGCCTGATTCAAGGGTATCACCTTCTTTTTTCAGCCAACGGGCAATTTTACCCTCGGTCATGGTGGGTGATAATTGGGTCATAAATACATCAATAGGCATAGTATTTCCTCTTAATCAGGCTAAATTTGTTTAAATTAAATAAGTACGGATGCAGGGCATTCGATATGTTTTTTCAGTGCATTCAAATATTCTGCACCCACAGCACCATCCACAACACGGTGGTCACATGATAGTGTTAAGGTCATCATTTTTTTGACCACAGCTTGTCCATGTTCAGCCACTACACGTTCTTCCGTACCGCCAACTGCCAAAATCGCACCTTCAGGCGGATTCACAATCGCTTGGAACTGTTTGATACCGTACATACCCAAGTTTGAAATGGAGAATGTGCCACCTGTATATTCTTCAGGTTTTAATTCGCCAGCACGCGCCTTTCCTGCCAACTCTTTAATTTCATTGGAAATATCCACAATACTCTTTTGCTCTGCAAATCTAACAATCGGAGTAATCAAGCCACCCTCAATCGCCACTGCAATTGAGATATGTGCGTGTTTATGTTGGTAAGTATGTGAATCAGCCCATGATGCATTCGCAGCAGGCACATCCACCAAAGCTTTGGACACCGCTTTAACGATAAAATCATTGACGCTTAATTTGAACGCACCATCGGCTGCTTCATTCAGTTGCGCGCGCAAATCCATCAAGCGCTCCATCTCCACATCCAAACTTAAATAGAAATGAGGGACTTGCTGCTTGGATTCAGTTAAACGGCGCGCAATCGCTTTACGCATCATGCTATTTTCAATCGCATCGTATTCATCAGCATGATACGGCATAGGACCAGTCGGTAATGGGCGAATTTCACGAGGTACAAAGCTTTCAGCTCCGCCCAAATTGATACCACGCTTGGCTGCTTTTTCCACATCAGCTTTAACAATACGGCCACGTGGGCCAGTGCCTGTAATGGCAGCAAGGTTAATGCCTTTTTGCTTGGCTAATCTACGCGCCAAAGGCGATGCCTTGATACGTTTATCATTGGCAGCACGTTCCACTGCAGCTTGATCAACAGCAGGTGCTACAACTTCGTTTGGTGCAGGTACGACAGTCGGTGTTGGCTCCGCTTCAACAGCTGCAGGTGTACCATGTGTTTCCAGCACAGGCTCTTGACCTGCCCCTTCAGGTACATAGTCCGCAGGCACTTCTTCATCTTCTTCCGCAATCACACCAATGGCTTCGCCCACAGTTACAAGTGTGCCTTCAGGTGCAATGATTTTATGCAACACACCTTCATCAATCACTTCCACTTCCATGGTCGCTTTATCGGTTTCCACCTCAAGCATGACTTCGCCTGATTCAAGTGGATCGCCTTCTTTTTTAAGCCAACGCGCAATTTTACCTTCGGTCATCGTCGGTGATAATTGGGTCATAAAAATATCAATTGGCATGGTTTACCTCTTTAGGGTTTCACCACGAAGAACACAAAGGGAAAACCTTGGTGGCTTGGTGGTTTGAATCATTTATCAATCTAATAACTTAGGCTCTATTGCACACAACGCGTGCAGCTTCCACAATCTCAGCTACAGATGGCAATGCATAATTCTCTAAGTTTGCTGCGTATGGCATAGGCACATCTTTACCCGTCACACGCGCTACTGGTGCATCCAAATCATCAAATGCTTTTTCCATAATACGCGCTGAAATCTCAGCACCAATACCAGCAAAGCGCCAGCCTTCTTCAATCACAACAGCACGGTTGGTTTTCGCCACCGAGGCAAGAATCGTTGCTTCATCCAATGGGCGAATAGTACGTGGATCTACCACTTCGGCATCAATGCCTTGTTTGGCTAATTCTTCAGCTGCAAGCAATGCATAACCTGTCATGCGCGAGTGTGCAATTAATGTAATATCTTTGCCTACACGTTTGATATCGGCTTTACCCAATGGAATAATGTATTCGCCTTCTGGCACTTCACCAATATCACCATAGTTGATTTCATTTTCGATAAAAATCACCGTGTCGTTATCCCGAATGGATGCTGCTAATAAACCTTTGGCATCCGCAGGGTTGGATGGCATCACAACCTTCAAGCCCGGTATATTGGCATACCAATTCTCAAAGGCTTGCGAATGCTGAGAGCTTACTCGTGCTGCAGCACCACCAGCGCCACGAAATACCATGGGGCAGTCGTATTGACCGCCTGTCATGTATTTCATTTTGGCTGCTGCATTCACGATTTGGTCGGCTGCAAGAATGGCAAAGTTCCAAGTCATAAACTCAATCACAGGGCGTAACCCTGCCATGGCAGCACCAACCCCCAAACCAGCAAAACCAAGCTCAGTAATCGGTGTATCAATCACACGGCGTGGACCAAACTTGTCCAACATGCCTTGGGATACTTTGTATGCACCATTGTATTCTGCGACTTCTTCGCCCATAAGAAAAACGCGGTCATCACGTTCCATCTCTTGGCACATCGCCTGATTTAATGCTTCACGATACGTTATTTTGGACATTAGCCCACCTGCCTTGGATATGGATATGCATTAGGAATTTCATCAGTAAGAATATCATCCCAAAGCTTAGAAAGTTCAGGTTCCGGTTGCGCTTCCGCAGCTTTTGCGACAGCAACGATTTCTTTCTTAATATCTTTATCTTTTTGTTTAAATTCTGATTCAGTGGCTAGCCCTGCTTCAACCATTTGTTTCTGCAAACGTACGATAGGGTCGCGACCCGAGCGCCATTCATCCACTTCATCACGCGTCCGATAGGTTGCAGGGTCA
The DNA here is from genome assembly GCA_027055255.1 of Ghiorsea sp. GTDB lineage: Bacteria > Pseudomonadota > Zetaproteobacteria > Mariprofundales > Mariprofundaceae > Ghiorsea. The sequence continues at coordinate 2,766 of JALUNK010000067.1, read as the reverse complement.
GACATGGAATGCCCGCGATAACGATAGGTCATCATTTCCACGATAATCGGGCCTTGCCCAGAGCGCGCATGTTCCAACGCTTCTGTCATTTTGCGTTCCACTTCCAACACATCCATGCCATCAACTTGAATACCCGGCACTTTAAAAGAAATACCACGCTTATAAAGATGGGTTTCTGCTGATGCACGACTTAAAGATGTGCCCATAGCATATTGGTTATTTTCAATCACAAAGACAACAGGAAGTTTCCAAAGCGCTGCCATATTAAATGATTCATACACCGCACCCTGATTCACGCCGCCATCACCCATAATGGTAATCGAAACGCGTTTATCATCACGGTATTTACTGGCAAAAGCAAAACCAGTACCGATAGGCACTTGCTCGCCCACAATACCATTGCCGCCCGCAAAGTTTTTGGATTTATCAAACATATGCATGGAGCCGCCCTTGCCACCCACAACGCCGCCTTCTCTGCCCAAAAGCTCAGCCATCACAGCCACGCCATCTGTGCCTCTGGCTAGGATATGTCCGTGGTCACGGTAACTGGTCATCATATAATCCGTAGGCTCAGTAGCTTCTTCCATACCTACGCAAACCGCTTCTTGCCCATTGCATAAATGGCAAAATCCGCCAATTTTCTTTAAGCCATACATTTGCCCAGCTTTTTCTTCAAAGCGGCGGATATAAAGCATCATATCATGCATGGCATGCAATCGCTCAGCGCTATAAAAGCGTCCTTCTTGCGTGATGCCAGCTTGGTTATCATCTTGTTTTTTGGTTGTCATAACATCCCCAATCTATTCGCTAGACTGCGAACTATGCCCGACTCATATCCCTTCGCAACCTATAAAGACCGCAAAAGGTAAAGTGGTTTATCAAGGCTTAAACATATATACGCTGAAATCATTGTCCAAATAATCAGTTCTTAGCTTACATTCCGGGCTTAATGTTTGGCAAAATTCCAGCACATCATCGGGCTGAAAGCTTTGTAAATCAAAGGCTTTAACCGCATTCGCATTGAGCAAGTTAAACGCCACTCCTTTGCGGCATAACCTATACATTTCTTTGATGACTTTCTTGGTGTATTTCCCTTTGTCTTGATAGGGCTCGTTAAGTGCTCCAGAGAGCAAAATCCAGTCGAATGAAAGCGCCTTAAATTGCCCATCATGCAGCTCACCCACAAATAAGTTTGTGTGTTGATGATTCTTTTTTGCTACTTCAATCAAGTCAGGGGAAATATCAATGCCTGTGTAATCCACTTCAATATTCTGCACTTCAAACCAGAACTTTAAATCAGCAAAACCACAGCCCACGTCCAACACGCTATCACCCGAAAAAACACCAATCTCAGCCAATACTGAAAATCGAATTTCCTGAATGTTTTTATTGCTCCAATACAACGCATTGGGGTGATACCCATAACGCTTCAAACTATCGCTGTGCCTGTCAACAATACGCTTGCGTTGTGCCTTATTCATTATCACACATCATACTTTGATAACGACGCTCTCACCGCAAGAAACATGCTCAAACAAGTCCACAATATCATCATTGTTCATACGAATGCAGCCGTGCGAAGCAGGTGTGCCAATCTTATCTTCTTCATCTGTGCCGTGGATATAAATATAGCGCTTGAATGTATCTTTTTTTCCACGTTTGTTGATGCCAGTTTGCTTACCTTCCAACCATAAAATTCGACTTAATATCCAATCGCTACGCAACTTCTTATCACCTTGATGAAATACACCCACCGCTTGCCTTGCCACAAAAGCAGTCAACGGCATTTCGCCTTCACCTATTTTATATTTAATCGCATGTTTGCCCAGCGGTGTTTGCAAGCTTCCTTCTAAATTACCCACCCCTTTCGCTGCTGTGGAAATGGGATAAACGCAAACCACACCTGTTTTCCTGCGGTGATAAAGCTTTTGTTCAGATACAATAACCTTAATCATGAAGCCCTAAAACCTTTAAAGCTTTTGCTCCATTCATTTTTTCACCAGTTTCTCTGGAATACTTATCTAGGGTTTCAATAGCAGCCAATAAATCGGATAAATTACGTGGTACATGTTGCAACAATGTGGGTAACACCGTTTCTTTCATGTCCCACTGCATCGTTTGCAATACCGATTCCAAAACCTGCTTCAAGTCTTCATCTGAGCTTGGGGCGGCAGCATTCACCTGCTCCATCATCAATAGACGGCTACTTAATTCTGGTGGACACATTTCATCCGGTGTGCAACGCCAGCTAACCAGTAGCGCTTTATTCATATCCTTCGCCCGTTCAATTAAATGAAACACGGCATAACCCAATGAATGTGAAAGTAAGCCTGAGGGCAAATCCAATACCCAGTATGCATGATGCTCACTCATGTTTAACCATGCTTTCAATTGAGCCACTGATGATAATTTTTCATGGCTTGGTTTAAGTATCGCAACTTGCGGATGTTCTTTAAAAACAGCCTGAATCAAATGACTTTTACCTGCCAAGCCCTCTGAAGAAAGCCATAAAAGACCTCCTTTGACCATCCAAAGTGCTAAACGCGAACTGGCTTCTTCACATGCATGGTGCCGCACCCAATTTCCGTAATTTTTTTGATTAGGGATAGCTAATGATAAAGTTTGTTGTTCGCTCAAGGTGAACCTACTGTACCAACCACTGGCTCTCGCTGCCATCGAATTGGCGCGTCGCTGTCATACCGTAGGCAGCAAACCATGACTCCACCCAAGCATCGTCATCATCTTTCATCACGATGCGATACTGTC
>JALUNK010000066.1 GCA_027055255.1 Ghiorsea sp. | reverse complement strand
TATAAGGCTAAGGATGAATTGAGTGCCCAAGTCTTGCCTGCACCAAAGCTAATAATCCCATCGTATGTGTTGGTAACCTGATTGGTTAGCTCTAAGCCAATACGCATTTGCCAAGACCATGCATCGTCCTGCAAAGCGAATGAATTCATGTTTAGCTTGCGGATGCGTATAAAATCCAATTGCTCAACCACTACTTTTCCTTTGCTTAAAGGTATTCCCAATACGCCATCAAGCAATACCAACTCATCACCATACAACTGATTCCTGCCCGTTGTATCTTGATTGTATACTGTAGCATGCAATCGCAAATAGGCTTGACCATCTAAGCTGCTTAAGCCCACGCCTAAAAGGTTGGTTTTAAAGCTTTGGCTTGGTGATGGCTGATTGGCTTGATGTATTTGCAAATCTGCTCTCGCAGGCAAAGTAAACCGAGCAAGAAGAACTTGTTGCTTTAAGCTTTTAAGTTCAGGGCTTGGCTTTAAGCCTGTTTTTACCATTTCAAAATTATAAAAGGTAAGTAACGCATCCAATACATTTTGTTGTGATACTTGAGGTAATATTTTCAGCTCATCAGCAAGCTTTATCTCTTTCCCCATTTTCATCACACGATATACAACAACGCGCTCATCTTCATTCAACTGCATCAATTGCTCATGAAACCTGCGCTCACTCGAGGGCAAAAAAACAACCGATTTTATAATGCCATCACGCCCAGCTTTCTTATATGCTTTATCAATCGCTTCTAAACGCTGGAAGCCTTCAACGGGCACATACCAAGCCATATCTTTATCAATAAGCGGTTCATCTATCACCAATTCCAATAGTTTGATAAGTTGGTAAGCACAGTTTTCATCCAAGAAATAGTAGTTAAACTCTTCACCAATCAATTCCCAAATATGATACATCAAGAGCCGCGCTTTATCTTTGGATAAATTTAATGTGTATTCCCACATATCCCTTGATTCTAATTTTGAATACATCAAATCTTGGGTGTAGTAATACTTATCTAAAAAGGTTGCTTTATAACCACCGACCAATCCGTTGTATACATAACGAAGCGTTGGCTCACCTTCAGGTGTTATTGCACCATAATTAATTGCAGTGTCTAAAAGCTCGCTTGTATGCTTGCTGGTAGAGCTCTGTAACTTTAATAACGCGTGACCAAAGGTTGAGGCAGGGTTACCCAAATAACCGCTAACTAAAATCAAACTCACTTCGTCATTATCTGCTACCCAATGTTTGAGCCGAACACACTGTTGTAAATCATCTTCAAGCTTTGGCTGATGCAATTGTTTGGATAACCATAAGTATCTGGCTGGAAACTTACACAGAGCCTTAAAACGAGCCTCTTCAGTGTCTTTAATGGCTTCTAATGTTGCTCTAAGTTCCAGCTCAGAGCTGGCACCTACTTGACCAGATAGAAAAAAGTCAGGAGAACTAACTTTGCTTCTTTGAGTTCCTTTATCAATATGCAATAGCTTCAACCATGTTGGGTGCTTAGCCAAAGACAAAGTATCTTTCTCTATCGCAAAAGCTGGACAACTAAACATCATCAGGAGCCAAAATACTAAAAAGAAACGCACACCACTCCTCACAAAAAACAACACACGCCCAATTGGACGTGTGTTTAACTAAAAAATATGACCAAACTAGGTCAGGCTCTTACTATCCGTTTGTACCACATTGCACAGTGCTTGCTTGGAATGTGTTAAACATTGCTTCTGATTTTTCAAATTTAGATTTAGAAGCATACCCAGGTGCTGCAACTTGCATTGCAAACTCAGCACGCGCTTGATTTACAACTGCTGGTGCGATTGCTGTATCACAACCAGCTGTTGCCAACATTGTATCCAAGTATTCACCTTGACCTTGTGCCAAATCTTGCTCAAGTGGTACATATGCATCATTAACTAACGATGCCATTTTACCCGATTTACCAGAACAAGCATCTGTTGCATTTGAAATCAAAGCCGTTGTTCCCAAATCCCAAGTTACATTGGTAATAATTGCAACAACACCAGAATCATTACCCACGGCATTACCAATAATTCCTCCTAGTCCACATTGCTTATAAGCGTATGCAAAATCACCTGCTGATACAGCTTGAACTGATGCAAAACAAGCAATCGCGGCTGCAATCATCATTTTTTTGTTTAATTTCATATTATAATCTCCCTGAAGGCTCCTCGCCTTGAATTTATATGCAGTATGTTGCCCCTTTTATTCAATGAGGTCAAATAGTTACGTGTCACATTGACACGTGTTAAATATCACATGCTTTTATCGTGATTATGCGTATTTATTCTTAAACGCCTCAATAAAATCATCCAACATATCATGTGGTAAATCATTAATACCTGCCGCTGCCTTACGTCCGCCACCTGTTGGGAAAGACATACACAGTTCATCTGCACCTGTTTTGTTCGATAATGGTGCGCGCACACTCACGCGATAGTTTCCATTATCCATACGTGTAACCAAGGCATGCGCTCTGTCTTTATAAATTCTCGCCAAAGCATTGCCGTAAACGCCTGACACGCGGCGCGACCATGCTTCATCAGGCATCATAAATGCCGCATACTTATCATCGAGAATAACGCTCTCAGATAATTCTGCCTTTTGCATATCCGCTGCATAGCCATCTGCTAACACCTGAAACTCTTTTGCCTTCTCTATGAAATCAAATGGGCTTTCAAAGGGTTTGATGGCTTGATACAAAGCTTGTGGATGAAAATACAAATCATCCAAAGTCACACCATAACCATTGTAGTTGAGTAAAGTTCCCAAGTGTTCTAGCTGTCCAAGCTGTTCATCATTCAGGTTTAATGGTTTTGCAGCTTCCGTTGCTGCATCAAACAAGTTGTCACCAAATGCCGCTGTCACCGCCCACGGCAAATGCGCACCTTTTAAATAGTCATTAACCAATAAACTGGTGCATACATCGGCATCAGTATTGATATGCGATTCAAAGTTCGGGTGTTTGGGTATCTCGCCAGCAAAATGATGGTCAAAGTAACGCACCTTTGCTCCTGCATTCAAAGCCGCAAGCAAGGCATCACGGTTTTTATCCAGTGAAATATCCAGCACAATGATTTCATCACCATCTTGGG
>JALUNK010000065.1 GCA_027055255.1 Ghiorsea sp. | reverse complement strand
GAAATAGAGATTACCAATCAGAGCACAAGCCTAAGCAAACGCGATGCGGATATTGCCTTGCGCAGTATCGCCCTACCCAACCCGATTTGGTCGCTCGACGTTTGCCCGATTTGTCTTTAGGTTTTTTCGCTTCAAAAAATTATATTGAACAACATGGTCTGCCTACATCTGCCGAGGATTTCAAAAAGCATCATATCATTGGCTTTGATAAAGACATGGCATTTATTACTGCGGCTCAAAACATGGGGTTTGATTTGTCACCGCAAGACTTTAATTTCAGAACAGATTATCTGCCTGCACAAATTAACTTAGCTAGATTTGATGGTGGTATTGTTGGCACACATATCGGGCTAGCCAAACAATATCCCGAACTGGAGCAAATCTTGGATTGGCTACCGCTTCCACCACTAGAATTTTGGATTGTTTGCCATGGTGACACTGCATACAACGCCCGCATCAGAGAAATGACCCAGTTTTTAGGTCAATGGTTTGATAGCAATAACTATGTTTATGAAACCTAATGACAAATGTTTTTTTAGAAACATACTAACATTCGTTTTAACACTAGATGAGGGCTGATGCGCAAATTAATTTCTTACATACTACTTCTATCACTCACGCTTCTTTCTAGCTGCGTCAGTATTCAAAAAGCTGAGCATACGCCAACCCACGAAGCTGAATTTAATAAACCATTAAAGCAGCTTAAAGCTGAATATATTGATATTGAATTGTATGAATCTATTTGGCGCGGATTCCCACCTCAAACGCTTGACTACAAAGACCTTGTGAATAAATGGGGAGAGCCTCAGAAAGAGGAGAAGCTATGGGGTCAATATCTTACTTCACTTGCGTTCAATGGAGCACTTGCTATTGGGTTACTTAATATGCCCGTATCACTGCTCATCACCATCCAAGCTATCATTGCACCTTTGCCTGTAGAATCTAATATATGGAAAAAAGGTGATACTCAAATTGAAGCCCTCACACACCAAAATATGCTCACTGGTTTTAATAAACGGTTCGGAACTTGGAAGTGGACGAAACCAAAAAATGATGAGTGATAATTATTTATTGCTTAGCTATTTCGATGATAACAAGGAAAAGTATGAAACCATTAAAGCACAATAGGTAAGCCATCCCTACAAGGTAGCCGCTAACCTAGTCCCAGATATACCCCTCTGTGGGCGATGATGCTGAAGCAAAGGAACGCTTAGGCATACGCCCAGCCAAAAATGCTTTGCGACCTGCGCGCACCGCATCACACATGGCCTCTGCCATCAAACATTCATCTTTGGCTTCGGCAATCGCTGTATTGATTAACGCTGCATCTGCACCAAGCTCTAAAGCTTTGGCTGCATCCGAAGCAGTACCTATGCCAGCATCCACCACGATAGGCACACTTGCACGTTCTTTAATTACACGGATATTAAAAGGATTCGCAAGCCCTCTCCCTGAACCAATCGGGTTGCCCAGCGGCATCACAGCTACGCAACCCACATCTTCAAGTTTAGTCGCCACAATCGGGTCATCATTGGTATATACCATGACTTGAAAACCTTCATCCACCAAAGTTTCGGCGGCCTTGATGGTTTCCACCACATTGGGATACAAAGTTTGTGTATCACCCAACACTTCAAGTTTCACCAAATCCCAGCCGCCAGCTTCCCTAGCCAACCTTAGGGTGCGCACTGCATCTTCAGCATTAAAACAGCCTGCTGTATTGGGCAAAATCGTATATTTTTTAGGGTCGATATAATCGAGTAAGTTTTCTTTACCTGCTTCAGTGATGTTCACGCGGCGCACTGCCACAGTAATCATTTCAGCTTCGGATGCTTCCGTTGCCAATTTAGTGGTTTCAAAATCTTTATATTTACCTGAACCCACAATCAAACGTGATGTAAATTCGTAAGTGCCTACTTTAAATGTATCCTTGCTCATCATTTATCCTTTAGCCGCCGCCAATCATGTGTACAATTTCAATGCGGTCATTTTCTTTTAATACTGTATCAGCATATGCGCTCTTGGAAACCACTTCCATATTCCGCTCCACAGCCAGCATGCGCGTCTCTAAACCCAGCTCAATGATTAAATCTGCAATGGTCTTAGCAGACATATCTCTTTCTTCACCATTGAGTTGAATTATCATAAATATTAACCTTTTTTATCTTTTTCTATCAAAATTAGCTTAAAAGTCATCAAAATTTGTTCAATATGGTACTTTTTGATTTGACCCTTTTTTGTTTCATGCTTACTATAAGCCGCATGTTAGCAGCTTCTTCAGAAAATATGGAAGGTTTGGCTTCGCCAAGCTCAAAATCCAGGAATCCTAATGCACCAAAACCTAGGATTTGGTTAGGCGTCAAAGAAGGGCTTAAAGAAGCTAAAGAAGCTGTTGAACATAAAAACCTTGCCCTTGCTGAACAGCTTTTACGTGAAATTTTAGAGTTTGCACCAGCAGAACCTGAACCTTGGCATATCCTTGCCGCCGTCCTAAATCGTAAAGGGGAAATAAACGAAGCTCGTGAGTGTTTAAAGCGTACTTTAAAAATTCAGGATGCAAACATTGAATTACAATCTGATTTACCAGCATCCAAACGCATGGCAAAGCTGCTTTGGTCTCAAGAAGAAACTGCTGCTGCTCTCAACATGTTAGCAGAGCTTTTACTCGCATCACCTGATGATACAGAGCTCAAAGCATTACAACAAACATGGACTACCACAATATGAGCCAACTGCATATACAAGTCATTCACGGCCCTAACCTCAATATGTTAGGCACAAGAGAACCAGGGCATTATGGCAGCCAAACTTTGGTTGATATTAATGAATCTATCATTGAATTGGGTGATGAATTAAATGTGCGTGTCACTACATTCCAAAGCAATCACGAAGGTGAAATTGTTGATAAAATCCAACACTTGGACACAGATGCTTTAATCATTAACCCTGCAGCTTACACGCATACCAGCGTGGCGATTCGGGATGCCCTACTATCCGTTAAAATACCATTCATTGAGGTACACTTGTCTAATATTCATAAACGCGAAGATTTTAGACATAAATCAATGATGGTGGATATGGCTATGGGCGTGATTGCTGGATTTGGTGCGCAGTCGTATAACCTTGCCCTTCGAGGCTTACATCATCATTTAATATCATTAAAAAAATCATAACATCCAAAGGAGAATACAATGGATATCTCAGAAATTCGTAAGCTCATTCGCTTGGTGCAACAAAGCGATGTCACAGAAATTGAAGTTACAGAAGGCGATAATACTGTCCGCATTTCTCGTCAAGGTGTGGCTGCGCCCGCCATGGTTGCACAACCCACAGTGATAGCAACAGCGCCAATTGCACCCGCTTCTAATCTAGGTGCTGCTGAAACTGCACCTGTTGAGGAAGACACTGAAAATGTAGTTACTTCACCTATGGTTGGCACCTTTTATGCAGCATCTTCACCTGATGATGACCCATTTGTATCTGCTGGAACTTCTGTGAAAAAAGGTGATGTTCTTTGCATCGTTGAAGCCATGAAGCTCATGAATGAAATTGAAGCAGAATATGATGGCACCGTTGAAAAAGTGCTGGTCAAAAATGCAGAGCCGCTTGAATACGGTCAACCTTTGTTTGTGATTACCCCAGCTTAAGGATTAAACTATTATGTTTCATAAAATACTTGTTGCCAATCGAGGCGAAATTGCAGTTCGCATTATCCGCTCATGTAAAGAACTGGGTATCGGCACGGTCGCTATTTATTCAGAAGCAGACAAAGATGCCATGCATACACGCCTTGCTGATGAATCTGTTTGCGTTGGCCCTGCGGTTAGCACCCATTCATACTTAAATATTCCTGCCATCATGGCTGCCGCATCGTTAACAGACGTTGCTGCTATTCACCCTGGTTACGGCTTCTTAGCAGAGAATGCTGAGTTTGCCGAAATCGTTATTGAATCGGGCTACACTTGGATTGGCCCCACACCTGAATCTATGCGTATTATGGGCGACAAGGTCAAAGCCAAACAACGCATGACAGAAGCTGGTGTTCCTTTGGTCTATGGCTCCCCTGGTGCTGTCCGCACTGTGGAAGAAGCCAAAGAAGTCGCTAAGGATTGTGGTTTTCCTTTGATTATCAAGGCTGCTTCAGGCGGTGGTGGACGAGGCATGAAGATTGTACATGCTGAACCATCATTACCTTCTGCATTTAGTATTTGTCAATCTGAAGCGGGCACTGTTTTTGGTGATGACACTGTATTTATCGAACAGTTTTTGGAAGAACCTCGACACATCGAAGTCCAGGTCTTGGGCGATGGTCATGGTAATATTGTTCACCTTTTTGAGCGCGAATGCTCCATTCAGCGCAACAATCAAAAAGTTTTAGAAGAAGCACCAAGCCCATCCATTAGCGAAGAAACTCGCCAAGCCATTTGCAAAGCGGGTGTAGCAGCAGCTCAAGCTGTGGACTATGAAGGTGCTGGCACGATTGAGTTTTTACTTAACCCTGACCAATCCTTTTATTTCATGGAAATGAACACACGGATTCAAGTGGAACACCCCGTCACTGAATGGATTACAGGTGTAGATTTGATTGAGTGGCAAATTCGTGTTGCCAATGGTGAGAAGCTAGCCTTCAAACAAAAAGACATCAAAATGAAAGGCCATGCCATTGAGTGTCGTATCAATGCCGAGCATCCCTTCAAGTTCACACCATCTCCAGGGAAAATAAGTTTATACCATGCACCTGGTGGGCGTAGTGTTCGCGTAGATTCTGCTGTTTACACAGGATACAGCATTCCACCGCACTATGATTCTATGATTGCCAAAGTGATTACTCATGCACGTGACCGAAAGAAGTGTATTCGGCGTATGCAAAGAGCGATTGATGAGTTGGCAATTATTGGTATCACAACCAATCAAGAGCTGCATAAACGTTTGCTTGCAAACCCTGGTTTCCAAGCTGCTGATTTTAACATTCATTTCTTAGAGCATTGGCTGAAACAGATGATTGATTGATATAGCTTAGCTAACATTTGAAGGCTACCTGTGTAACCGCAGCGTAGCCTTTTTATTTTTTTCGCTTTTCTGTACGTTCTTCTTTTGCTTTCTCCAAGCTATCCAAGCCATGTGACAGCTCTGGCAAACATTTTAATGTCTGCATAATACCAAACAAAAATACTCCATGATGGCTACCTACAACCGCTAATTCAGAATTCTCAAAAATTTCTATCGCCGAAGAAATCACAAGAATCAATCCAACCATAGTGTTAACACCGGGGTTACATACAAAAGCTTTTAACATATTTTTCTCCTTCCGCTTTGCTTACAACTAAAATGTATAATTGACCTGACCCATAAACACATTGGCATACAAGTTTACTTTTGCATCCAATGTGCCCCTTGAAACATTATTACCACCAGCCAATGCAATCGTGACTTCTTTAAACTTGATATATTGGTAACCAAAATCCAACTTTAAATCGTCACTGTATTGATAACTTAAACCAACACCCGCATACATTCTGTCGTTGTTTGGTGCACGCGGACTCACTGTATCTGCTGGGGTCGGACTCCAATCATAAGCTGCACCTGTTCTAAGCTTAACCTTATCACTATATTGAAAGCCCATACCTAAGGCTGTAAACCAGCTATTATTCCAACCATTATCCACAACCGTGTCGGGAAGACCATTGTCATACACAATATGTGTATCCTTAAACCCGCTCCAACCCGTAAGCTTTGCATTCGCATAAAGTTCAACTTTCTCATCCAGTTGATGTAATAAACCAAGCTGTAATAAAAACGGTGTCGCAATTTCAAACTTCGCACTACCACTATTACTGGTAAGTGATGGAGCGACCAACGATAATGCAGTTAAATTTGCAGCTGTGCCTGTTATATTAATTGTGCCATCAAACTGGTGTTTAATACCTGCACGGTAGGATGCACCAAAACGAGTTTGCGGTGATAATTGATATTCAAAACCAATCGAATAGCCAAAACCCAAATCAGCACCTTCAATATTACTCTTCACATCTGTACTAATTTGCGGATTTGCCACTGATGTTGCCACCATAGTGCCTAAAGTCGCTTGATAGTATTGGAAATTGATACTACCGCCCACCGATAACTTATCACTTACTTGGTATGCAAGGGATGGACTAAAATTAGTTGCCTGTAAAGATGTTTCTGTTGCTGTATAACGGGTAACGGCAGTTACTCCATAATCAGAGGTATATGCAAATGGAGCATTGAGCGCAATACCAAAAACAAGACCTTCTTTAAGTTGATGTGTGATATATGCGCCACCACCAAATGCAGTATCAATAAACTGTGTGGGTTTGGCAGGGTATCCACTTACGTTCACACTACCATTACTATAAGGCCCTGTTGCTGAAGCTTGGTCCATGGTTGAGCGCGGAAAGTCTAAAACCAAGCTACTTGAAATACGCGTGCCATCAAAACGCACAATAGATGCTGGGTTGGAATATAATGTGCTGATATCATTACCTGCTGTACCATTGGTGGCATACGCCGTACCTAAGCCCTCCGCAGATTGGTGCAAGAATTCATAACCGTTGGCCATGGCTTGCTGAGAAGCTGCAACACTCAAAATCAAAGCAAACCCTATATATATACTTTTCTTCACCATGTTATAGCTCCCCACCCACATTATTTTTTGCTTTCACCATCAGTTGTGATGGAAAAACGCCTGAAAACATCAAGTTCCCAGCCTCGCCTTGTAGACGTTGATAATGAGCCTTATCAAACAAGCTCTCTAATAATTGAGCCACATGGAAATCGCTGATATATCGGCCAAAACACGCATGAAGACCAAAGCCATACGTTAAATAATCGCTGGCTGCTCGGTTATACATCAGCTGCTCAGGTTGCTTCACAAAACGTGTATCACGCATGGCTGTATACGTACTCACAAATACCAAAGTATCTTTCTTGATGGGATGCGCTGAACCACCACTGATGACAAAAGTGTCGCGCGCTGCCTTACGAAATAGGCCTGGATTAATTGGATTTAAGCGCGTCAACTCGCGAACGTATTGATGAAAGGGTTGCGTAGCACGATTCTCATAGGCCTGATAAAACGCAGCCTCGCGTGTGTCATCTTGTGTCGCCCAATCAAAAGCCATAGCTGCTGATTTTGCAATGGTTGGCACTAAACCAATCAACAACCCAAGCACATTATTTCTTAAACGCACAGGGTCAAACCCTTCTACGCCTGCCTGATGCAGCTTCACACCTCGCCCAAGCACGGTGTCTGCATCTGCAGAAGTGTTTGCAATTTCTATATCCAATTGCTGCCTAAGCTCTGCGGCAGCCTGCTTAGCTTCTTGAGCCAAACCTTTATCGTTGACCACATCGATAAACAAATACTCAAACAGCGTTTGAGTCACCTTAACCAGCCATTGATGTTTATCAGGCTGTAAACCAAAATATTCAGCGGCAAACAAGGCAGGGATGGGTTTGAGGTAATCCTCAACCAAGTTGAAACTATCCCCCTGCTTGTCTAGCTGGGCTTGGCACAAGGCAGTAATGCTCGGCTTAATCAAATGCTCAATATCATCTCGTCGGAAAAGCATTTGCATATTGGTTCGGTCGGTAAAGCCTTGGGTATTATCATCCATACCTAAAAAGAAACCTGCTCCATCCGTAATCATTTCCATCTTAGGCCCGTAAGTCACAGCGAAATCATGATCTTTACTTAATACATCCCTGACACCATCAAAGCTAGTTACAACGCTGACATGCTTGATGGTCAATACTGGTCTTAATTTATGCAGAACTGTTAGAATCGTATCAGGATGCTCTTTTGCCCAAGTACCTAGACCATGCACAAAACCTGTGAAACCTTCTGGGTGTTTATCCGCTTCCCTATCAAGTTCATGCCCTAAAGGATGGCTTTCATTCAAATCTTCAAAGCTTTTCCCTCCAACGAGCTTGGTTACAAATGTTGAGAATGACATCTTATAACACCTCTTCATCCATCAATATATCAGTCAAAGCTTTGATGGGTTGTGCTTGCTGCTTCACCATGGCTTTGGCTGCTTGGCGTAAGTTTTCAATATGCTCGGCTTTGGTATCATCCAATTTGTACGGCATGGTATGCAAATCAATTTGGAAGCGGTGGTACATATTATCTTTATTATGTTCTAAGAAAGTGATGACGGCTTCTTCAGTATAACTGGACTGGGCATCGCCCTGCAAATCAAAAATATGGCTTATCCATTCCACATCACCCCATTTCTTAGCTTGTAAGCTGCTGATAGGTTCACTTATAGTACCTGTGCCTAAGGAAACAAAGATGCACTGACAATCGCCAACCAATGCCTTGGCTTCTGCAAGCGCCATAACACCTGGATTATTTGAGCTCACGCCAGCATCCACGAATGTACCACATGCTTGCCCCGCTACATTAGAAAGCTTTTTAGCTGGAAAATATGCAGGTGCTGCTGTGGCTGCTCGAATAATATCTTTGATATAAAAATCATGCTTTTCATCACCCGCAGCACGGTTGCGACTAAAAATATGCATACGCATATGCTCTAATTCAATCGATGGAACTGCCACCTCACAAAGTGCATCTGATAACTTTGCATCCGCGAAATAATCATCTAATAAATGCTCATAACCCGAGGGGTCATATGATGGTCGTGTTATCCCCTCTAGTATTTCCAATAAACATTTATCTTTATGAAAAATCGTAGTTCCCATACCTTGATACAGTTTCACAAAATCCGTGGCATTGTATTTTGCTTTTCCATCTTCTCCTGCCACGGTTAAACCTGCGCTCAAAATGGCGCCCGTGGATGTGCCAACCACAACATCAAAAAGATCTGGGATACTTTGCCCTGACAAATGCTCCAAAGCCTCTAAAAATGTAGCTGGGATAATGCCTCGCATACCCCCACCATCCAGAGAAAGAATGCGGATAGGTTTGCCGGTTTGCATGCGCCTTTTTAGGTTATCATGCATAGGTATACCTTGGTAGATTGCTTGCACCCATTATCGTGGGTCCACCAGACCTTGAGCCAACATATGCAGTGCTGTTAGGCTGGGTAAAAAGAAATAATCGCCACCTTTTAAAGTGACAAACGATTGCATATCGGCGCAAATAAAGGGCGGGTTCTTCTTGTCTCCTGGAATCATAAAGCGCCCAGGTTTATCTCGGTTACCCAAAACAGGGTCTTTATCTTCTCCCAAGTGAAAATCATTGCCATAATTAATCCATTGCTGTTGCACAAACTCAAACTGCCTTGATATGCTGGCGTTCAATGCCATGAAAATGATACCACGCTCTTGTTCATCCAAGGGCTCACCCTCTGGTACATAAGAACCATAAGGCATACCCCGCCTAAGAATTCTTCTGCGTGCGGGGAGCTTGCCATGATAATGCAATTCATCTCTTGGGTTTGCTCTTCGAATATGTGCGCCAATGGGGCATTTTAAGCCTTGAGGGTCATCTGCGTAGGTAAAGTCATTGTTTCTTGTATGGTCTGCCACCAAATCAGGGTCCATTTTGTCGGGGGATACAGCCAAGGGGGTACCATCTCGCCAGCGTCCAATAAATTTAGCCATCAGCTTTTCTTTACCCCCGGGGTATTTTTCGCCCCACTCATCCACATAAGCACGGAAACCTTTTACATTTTGCTCTAGCTTTCTGTACACCATAAAGCTGCCATTTTTAACCAAAACCGTAGGGATAGGTAGCTCACCATCTTCAAGTGCTTCATTGGGGTAACCCAGCAAAAACTCCCCATTCTTCAAATCTTTCCACTTACCTTTGCCTGCAATTTTACCATCGCCGGGCGTATTAAAAGAATGACTTCCCTCAAAGTCTGGCTGAGCTAAACCATCGGTGTAACCAAAATGTTCTTTGGGTGATATGGCGCCATCAATGGTCAAGGCTTGTGTATCTTGCGAGCCGACAATCGTTGCCCCTTTCGTTGTTGCCATACATTGCTCAAGCTCTTGAAACTTCGTCTCCCTATCTTCTGGGGAAAGTGCATTGATAGATACCCATAAATCTACCCTATCCTTCCAAAACTCATCCCAATGCTCCGGTGCAGATGCTCCAATATCACCCAATGCTTTTGACCGCTTCGCCATACCATCAAGGAACTCGCTAGGAAACGAGTTGGCACTTGCCAAAGGCACATCCAAAGCCGTTAAAGCTGTCCTCGACAAACCTATATTCAATGTGCTCTTGGGCTTATCATCTATCCATATTTCAGCATTGGTCACATGAGGAATGATGGCTTCTAAAAAAGCTTTGGCTGATGTGCTGTCTGTAAGGTTAAGGAAAACATAGCGTGCAAAAGGTAGCCTATACCCGCGTAGAATATTTCCTTGAATGTCAGTTAAATCTAAATTCATAGCACTTCTCCCAACTGAAAATCGCCGGGTAAAGGCAGGGTTGCAGATTCAATTCTATCCGCAGCCTCTTTCACCAAGGCTCTTTTTTGTTCTGTACTTACCCCCTGTGCTTTCTCCAACATCTCGCCGACCACTTTCTTCGCCCATAATGCACGCAGGGTTTCTTTCAAATCACCATCGGCTTCAACATATAAAAATGATGTAGTGACCTGCCCTTGTTGCAAAAATTTAAGCATGCCATCTTTGCTGGTATCACGGTTTGCAAAGCCGTAACAATGACCAAATATCAGCGCTAACTCTTCACCACCATATTGGTTTAATCTTTGCGCCATCTCATCCAAAGCCCCATCAAAAGTGAGCGATAATATCAGGTATTCATAGTCCAGATGCTCTTCTTTCGTGGGGTGACCGTTATACACCACATCATCCAACACAAACATTCTTGCACCATGCACCAAACCTGTGCGCGAAAAGATTGAGCCCCCACCGGCATTCAATTCAGATAAAACTTTCCGAAGTTCAACTGCATGCGAAACTTCCAACTTGTCATCTCTGATAATGGGGAAAACACCCGTATAGCCATAAAACTTACCGTAAGTATTACTCATGATTGCCCTCGCACATTACAACCGTTATTCACATTTAAAGTACTCATGTCATTTCAGGTCCTTGCCCGCCTGATTCCCCAATATGGTTTTGCACATCAATTAAAAAGCTTTGGAAGGTTTGTTCAAAGCTTGCATCGCTTTGCTCACAAGCCTGTGTTAAATGTTGGAATTTTCGGCTCACTTGCAGCGCATTTTTAACATCGTTGACCGTATGTCCCGGATAAGCCATATAATAATAATCATTATAAATTTGGTTGTGTACGATATAATTCTTAAATGGGGTTAACGGTACAGCGCCTGGATATTGTTCACTCCAAAACCACACCAAATTAAGTTTAAACCAGAGCACATCATTAAAAGCATCCACATATTCATTCCATGAACCATTAAAATTACTCTCGAAAAGAAGGTAGTCGTATGCCAAAGATTCGCGTGATGGTTGTTCGCTAAAATGCGGGAATCCCTGTTTGGGGATAATAGTCCAACGGGCAAAGTGTATAAATGATAAGTTATGCAAGTCCTGCTGCAATACCTTGAGCTTAATGATATTAAAAACCGTTCTTAATATTCCACTTTTCCATGACTTCATCGGTGTGATTACATTAAGTGCGTATGCTTTCCCTCGAATGTTTGCCATCAGCTTATCCCCATACC